>NZ_JBFARO010000026.1:0-94161 GCF_040677125.1 Actinomadura sp. NPDC049382 | reverse complement strand
CCGCGCGCCCCACCGTCCCGGTCGTGATCGTGCACGGGGACGCCGCCGACCGCGGCGAGGTCGTCGTCGGCATCGACCTCCTGCGGGACGTCGGCGCCGTCCTCGGCTACGCCTTCGAGACCGCCGCGCTGCGGGACGCCCGGCTGCGCGTCGTGCACGCCTGGCAGACGTTCGGCACGCTCATCGAGGCCGGGTACGCCGTCGACGGCGAGCAGATCGAACGGGACCTGCGCGCCGAGGTCGTCCAGACCTGCGCGCCGCTGCGCGCCAAGTATCCGCGCGTGGACGTCGTGGACGAGATCATCCTGGAGCACCCGGTGACCGCGCTGTCCAACGCGTCCCGCAACGCGCGCCTTCTCGTCGTCGGCGCCCACCAGCGCCGCTGGACCGCGCCCCGGCTCGGTTCGATCGCCCACGGCGTCATCCACCACGCCCGCTGCCCGGTCGCCGTCATCCCCTCGGCCTGACCCGGCGACAGAGGGGCGACGCAAATGCCATTACCGAAACAAATGGAGATCGTGACCTTCTCAATCGCATGGTCGCGCACCCGTGCGGGAGTACTGGCTCAACGGGTGCAGCGCCCATGCGGGCGGGTATAGGGCGTCGATATGAACGCAGGTGCGGGTTCTGAACGAGAGCGGATCATTCAGGTCGCGACCCGGCTGTTCGCCGACCTCGGATTCGACGGCACGACCGGCGGCATGATCGCCGAGGCCGCCGGCGTGGACACCGCCGCACTGCTGCAACAAACCGGTGGCACGCTGGAGCTCTATCACGAGGTGATGCGGCGCGCGCACCTCATCGAGCGGGAGATGCTGGAGGACGCGGTCGAGTCCATGCGCCTGACCGTGGAGGGACTCCGTGATTTCGCCGACACCTACCTGGACTTTCATCTGTCCAACCCTCACGTGGCCCGGCTGTGGCTGCACCGGTGGGTGGGGGACGCGGCCGGCAGCGCGGACTTGGAGTCCGAATACGAACGGCCGCTGACCGACCTGGTCGGCAACGCCCTGCGGCCACTGGCGTCCCGGGGCGTCGACGTCGATTACATGCTGTGGACCTTGGTGTGGGCGATGACCGGGTTCGTCACCTACGGCGTGCCCAACCACGGCGATAAGCCCACGCCGTGGCGCGGCACCACCTCGCTGCCGCACGGCCACCGCGACACCCTTGACGCGAAGGAGATCACGCGGTTCCGCTCACACCTGCACTTGTTGATCGACCGCGTCCTGCAGGCACGGGCCTCGGACCGTCTGCCCTCCTTGTAGCCGTCATGCCTGCCGCTTTCCGGGGCAGGACGAGCAATGAAAAAGCGCACCCGCACGAGCGGGGCCCAGGCCGTCTCAACGGCCGAACCTCGAACGGGCTGAATTCGATCAATGCAATGGAGGGGACAATGCAGATCAGTAATGTTTACCGTCCGATGGTCTTCGGCTGCCCGGCGGATGAGCGGCTGGTCGACGTGGCGCGATGGATGAGGGACAACGAGATCGGGGCGCTGGCGGTGCTCGACGGCGAGCAGGTGCTCGGGATCATCACCGAGCGCGACCTCGTCGAGGCGCTGGCGACCTCGCCCGAACCGGCCTCGCAGTTGGCCGCGGCATACGCGTCCAAGCAGATCCAGACCGCCGGCCTGGAGGAGGACGCGCGCGAGGTGGCCCGCCGGATGCTGGACGCGGGGGTCCGCCACCTGCCGGTCCAGGACCAGGGCCGCGTGGTCGGCATGGTGTCGATGCGCGATCTGCTCGCCCTGGAGACCTGGACGACCTGACATCCCCGCCGCCGCACGTTCCCAGGAAGAGCCCGCGAGGGTGAAGACGTACAGGCGGGCTCAGCGGCTCAGGGACTCCAGCGCCGCGGTGAGCCTCCCGGCGGCGTCCTCGGCGACCGGTTCGAGGCCGGGCTCTTCGCTCACCGTGACCATGACCTGGGGGTCCAGCGCTTCGACGAGGGTGTCGCCGTCTTCGGACCGGACGACGACATTGCAGGGCAGTAGCAGGCCGATCCGCCGGTCTGCCTCCAGTGCCCGGTGGGCGAGCGGCGGGTTGCAGGCGCCGAGGATCAGGTAGTCCTCCATCGTCTCGCCGAGCTTGTCCTGCAGCGTGGCGCGCACGTCGATCTCGGTGAGCACGCCGAACCCCTGCTCGCTCAGCGCCGCCCTGACCCGCTCGACGGCCTCGGCGAAGGGCTGGTGCAGTCTGATGCTCATGCCGTAATCCATGAGATCGTCCTTTCGTCGTCATCGACGGCCTGTGCAGGTGCCGGGTGATCGTCCTCCCCGAGCGGTTTCCTGCCGGCCGCGTTCCCTGAAGCAGGAAGCGCCGGTACGCGCGCCTCGTGGTACCCCTGCCCGTATGTGAACGCCTGGAATCGATGACGGCCAGTGGTTGTTCTCATACCCGTAGGGGTATTTCAAACCGTAAGAGGGGGCTGTGATGGCCACGATCGAACTGACGCGCGAGAACTTCGAGGACGTGCTCGCCGGCGACGACATGGTCCTCATCGACTTCTGGGCCGGCTGGTGCGGGCCCTGCCGCTTCTTCGCACCCGTCTACGAGCGGGTCTCCGACGAGCACGCCGACATCGTGTTCGGCAAGGTCGACACCGAAGCCCAGCAGGAGCTGGCCGCCGCCTTTCAGATCTCCTCGATCCCGACCCTGATGATCATCCGCGACAGGGTCGTGCTGTACGCCCAGCCCGGTGCGCTGCGCGAGCCGGACCTGGAGAAGCTGATCGAGGAGGCCCGGGCCGTGGACATGGACGAGGTGCGCCGCCACGCCGCCGAGCACCAGCACAAGCACAGCGCCTGAGAAGGGAGGCGGCGACGATGGAACTGGACAAGGAGTCCTTGGCCGGGGTCGCCGTGCGGCTCCGGCGCGCCCAGGGGCAGATCGGCGGCGTCATCAAGATGATCGAGGAAGGCCGCGACTGCGCCGACCTGATCAACCAGCTCGCCGCCGCCTCACGGGCGCTCGACCGCGCGGGGTTCAAGATCATCGCAACCGGCCTCGAACAGTGCGCGGCACGCGAGGAGGACGCCGGATCGCAGCAGGCTCAGCTCGACCGGGCCCAGTTGGAGAGACTGTTCCTGACGCTCGCCTGACGCGGCCGAGCCCTCGGTCCGCGTCCAAGGCCGGTCGAGGAGGAAGACGTGGACAGCGCCGAGTGGGATCGCCGGTACGCCGGCAGTGAACTGGTCTGGTCGGCCGGGCCGAACCGGTGGGTGGAGGAGGTCGCGGCGGATCTGCCGCCGGGCCGTGCCCTCGACCTGGCCGCGGGCGAGGGACGCAACGCGCTGTGGCTCGCCGAGCGCGGCTGGACGGTCACCGCGGTCGACTTCTCCGCCGCCGGGCTCGCCCGCGCCCGCTCGCTCGCCGAGCGGAGGCTCGGCGAGCACGCGGGCCGGGTCCAGCTGGTCGAAGCCGACCTCCGGGAGTACACCCCGGCCCGCCACGGCGCCGACCTTGTGATCGTCGCTTACCTCCAGGTGGACGAGCGGCTGCGCCGCGACGCCCTCCGCGCGGCGGCCGACGCGGTCGCGCCCGGTGGGCTGCTGCTCGTCGTGGCCCACGACAGCGACAATCTCGCGCACGGTTTCGGCGGACCCCCGAACCCCGCCGTCCTGTACACCGCACAGGACGCCGCATCGGACATCGAGGGACGTGGTCTCCAGGTCCTGCGGGCGGAGCCGAGAACGCGGGAGGTCTCCACCGATGCCGGCCCGCGCACGGCCATCGATGCGTTCTTGCTCGCCCGTCGCTGACCTGCCCGGCTCGTCCTGCTGGGCCGGCTGTTCCAACTGGCCGCGCTGACGTCCCGGTCGGAATCCATGGGCGATCTGTCGCTGTGCGGGCTTCCCGGACGCAGGGGACGGCTCCCACATGGCTGTGCACGTGGGAGCCGTAGTGGGCGTCCTGCCGGGGTGGGCCCGGCAGGACGCGCGGGTATCGGTCAGGCCGGGGCGTGGGCGGCGGCCCAGGCGCCGTAGCCGCCGAGCAGGTCGGCGACCCGGGTGCGGCCGGACCGGCGCAGCAGGCTCGCGGCGGCCGAGGAGCGGGCGCCGCCCGCGCAGTGGACGACGATCCGCCGGTCGGCGGGAATCGCGTCCAAGCGGCCGGGCAGCTCGGCCAGCGGGATGTTGACCGCGCCTTCGATCCTGCCGTCCGCGAGTTCGCCGGCGTTGCGGACGTCGATGAGCAGCGGCGGCTCGGCGCCCCCGAGTTCGTCGCGCAGCTGGGCGAAGGTGACCCGCTCGGCCTGGGCGATGCTCCCCTCGGGCGCCCGTGTGAAGGCGTCCTCGGGGTCTGCCAGGTAACCCGCCGCCGTGTCCAGGCCGATCCGGGCGAGACGGGTGATGATCTCCTCCGCCCGGTCTTCGGGGGCGATCACGACGATCTCCCGCCCGGGTTCGATGAGCATGCCGGCCTGCTCGGCGAACCGGCCGTCGGCGGGGACGTTGATCGAGCCGACGAGGTGGCCGGCGGCGAACTCCTGCGGGTCGCGTGCGTCGACGACGGCCGCGCCGGCGTCGCGGCGCGCCAGGACGTCGCCGAGCGGCAGTTCACGCAGGTGCTCCTCGACCTTCAGCAGCTCCCGCTCCTTGCGGTTGAGGATCGCGTCGTAGCCGAAGTAGTTCGGGGCGGGGGGCTGGCCCTCGGTGACGATGTCGACGAACTCCCGCTCGCCCATGGGCACGCAGGCGTAGTTGCCGAGCCGCTGCGCGCCGATGGTGGACTGGAGCTCGCTCGACAGGTTCTTGCCGCAGGCCGAACCGGCACCGTGCGCGGGGAAGAGCCTGGTCTGGTCGGGCAGCGCCATCAGCTTGTGCTGGACGGTGTCGTAGAGCATCCTGCCGAGCTCGTCGGCGGAGACGCCGATGGAGGCCAGCAGGTCGGGGCGGCCGACGTCGCCGATGAACAGGGCGTCGCCGGTCAGGACGCCGTAGGGCGTGCGGTCGCCGGAGTGCTCGAAGACCAGGACGCTGATCGACTCGGGGGTGTGCCCCGGGGTCTCCAGGATCTCCAGGGTCACCTCGCCGAGGCTGATGCGCTCGCGGTCGTGCAGCTTGCGGATCGGGAACTCCGCCTCGGCGCGCGCGCCGTAGCCGATCCACGCCCCGGTGCGGGCCGCCAGTTCGAGGTGGCCGGAGATGAAGTCCGCGTGGAAGTGAGTGTTGATCACGCCCTCGATGTGAAGGCCGTTCGCCGCGGCGTCGTCGAGGTACTCGGACACGTCCCGGCGCGGGTCGACGACGACGGCGCGTCCGGTCCGCTTGTCGCCGATCAGGTAGGACGCCTGGGACAGGCACTCCAGGTAGTGCTGGGCGAAGTACATCGGCGTCTCCATCGCTTGGGTTTCCTTCCGCGGATCGGGGGTCGGGAGGGCGGCGGTCCCGCGCCGGGACCGCCGGACGGTCAAGGTGATCGCCCCGGCGAGGGCGACGAGGGCGACGGCCGCCAGGAAGATCGGCCGGGCCTGTGCGGGGAGTTCCTGCGCGACGACGAAGACGGACATCACCAGGACGAACCAGCCGAAGGCCTTGCGCAGCCGCTCGGGATCGACCTTTCCCGCGAGCCGGGAGCCGAGCAGTCCTCCGACGGCCGCCAGCGCGGTGACCGAGAGGGCGAGCGTCCAGTCGATGTGCACGCTCTGCAGGTAGCCCGCGAGTCCCGCGAAGGACTTCATCGCGATGACCAGCAGGGAGGTGCCGACGGCGATCGGCATCGGCAGCCCGCCGAGCAGGGCGAGGGCGGGCACCACCAGGAAGCCGCCGCCCGCGCCGACCAGCCCGGTGACCAGGCCGACGGCCGCGCCCTCCACGAGGATCTTGGCGAGCGGCATGTTCCCGGCGCGGTGGCCGGGTTCGGGCTCCTTCCGGCCGCGGAGCATCGCCCCGGCCGTGACGGTCATCATGATCCCGAAGGCGATCAGCAGCACGTTCGCGGGGATGAACGCGGCGAGCCTGCCTCCCGCATAGGCGCCGGCCATGCCCGCGGAGCCGAACAGCAGGCCGGTGCGCCACCGGATCCGCCCGGCCCGCGCATGCGGGACGGCCCCCACCACGCTCGTCACGCCCACGACGAACAGCGACATGGCGATCGCCTGCTTGGCGTCCACCCCGGCCAGGTAGATCAGCACCGGGGTGGTGAGGATCGAACCGCCCCCGCCGAACACCCCCAGCGTGACCCCGATCAGCACTGCCGCGGCGAGTGTGAGCGCGAGGGTCATGCCGGTCGCCCCTCCTTCGCCAACTGCGCGCTGATCGTGCCGACGTCACAGCTCGCGCCGCGGTTGAAGGGGAGCTTCGCCAGCAGCATCCCCATGGCGCAGGTGTTGGTGAGCGCCGCGAACGTCAGGCCGCCGCCGATGAAGGCCGCCACCCACTTCAGGCCGGGCACGGCCACGCTGCCCACCACGGCCGCCAGCACGGTCGTCCCGGCGACGAACCGGACCTGGCGCTCCAGGTCCCAGCGGTTGCGCCCGTCCCTGTTGAGGGGTGCCCCGGCCGCCTCCCAGGCCGTGATCCCGCCTTCCAGCACGCGGGTGTTGCGCAGGCCCGCCTCGGCCAGCGCCTGCTCGCCCTGCCCGGCGCGGACGCCGGAGCGGCAGATCAGCACGACGTCCTCGTCCAGGTGGCGACACAGTTCGTCGCGGTGCTCCCGGAGCATGTCGAGCGGCACGTTGTAGGAGCCGGGGATGTGCGCCGTGGCGAATTCACCCGGCGTGCGCACGTCGAGCAGGCGGGGCGGCGTGGGGCCGTCCAGCCGGGCGCGCAGGCTCGCGGCGTCCAGTCGCGTGGGCATGTCGTTCATCGGGCCTCTTTCCACTCGAACCAGGACGCGGCCATCAGGCCACGTCAGATACCCCCTGGGGTATCCACGAGCCCAAGGTAACCGACGGACGGACGATTCGCCAAATACCCCCGGGGGTGTCCCTAGGTGTGCGTAGACCACGACAAAGACGGCGACCTGCATGGCAGGCCGCCTTCACCTCCGCACGGCAGCACCTAGCTCCGCGCAGGTCGGTGCCCGTAGCGGCGGGTGGTGGATATAGGACGTGGCTGGTCAGGCTGAAGGAAGCCCAACACTCGCTGGGATCGCCTGCCCGGCGTGGGAAAACGCGTGCACCGAGCAGCGTGGACGGCGGGGGCCGCCCACGCACGGGCACGGGAATCTCAACGGCAACGACGCCGCCGACCGGACGTTAGGCCGGGGGCGGGTTTTCGGAGGTTCGGCGGTCTCGTGGTGGGGCGCAGGAGCCGCGTTGGATGAGTTGGGCGCCGACGCGGTAGGTGCGGCCGTTCCTGGTGGAGGGGAGCTTGTCGCGGTGGCGCTCCAGTTGCTGGAGGAGCAGGTCCATGGCGAGTTCGCCCAGCTCCCGGGCCCCGTTGTCGACGACGGTGACGGGAGGGTGCCACCAGCGCAGCCAGCTGATGTCCTCGTAGCAGATGAGGGACAGGTCGTCGGGGACGCCGACGCCGGCGGCGACGAGGGCCGGCAGGACCCCGAAGACGGCTTCGTGGTTGGCCGCGAGCAGCGCGGTCATCTCCGGGACGCGGCGCAGCAGCCGGCCGGTCGCGTCGGAGCCGAAGGCCGGCTCGAACGGGCCGCGCTCGATCAGCCGCTCGTCCACGGGCAGCCCGCGCTCGCGCAGGGCCTGCTCGTAGCCCGCGAACCGTTCCTGGCCGGAGTTCGTGTCCGAGGGGCCGCCGATGTAGCCGATGTGGCGGTGGCCGAGGTCGAGCAGGTGCCGGGTCGCTTCATGCGCTCCGTCGCGGTCGGCGGCCAGCACGGTCGGGGCGGCGCTCTCGGCGGCGCCGCGGATGAGGTTGACGACGGCGGTGCCGCTCGCCAGTAAGGCGTTGGAGGCGGCGGCGTTCGACCCCGTGCCGATCAGGATGAGGCCGTCCACGCCGTGCTCGCCGAGCGTCTTGAGGATGGTCTCCTCGCGGCGCGGGTCCGCGTCGGTGATGTAGAGCATCATCTGGTAGTCCTCGGCGGCGGCGCGGCGCTGGACGACCTCGGCGATGGTGTGGAACGAGGCGTTCACCAGGTTGCCGACGACGAGCCCGATCAGGCGCGACTGCCGGGACCGCAGCGAGCTGGCGGCACGGTTCGGCCGGTAGCCCAGCCGCCGGGCGGCGTCCTCGACCAGGGCCCGGGTCTCGGCGGCGATCAAGGACGAGCCGCTCAGCGCCCGGGAGGCGGTGCTGCGGGACACGCCGGCGGCGGCGGCCACGTCCTTCAGGGTGACGCTCATCGTGCTCCGGTTCTGCAATCGATCCCACTGGCGGAGTCATCATGCCACAGGACGATGTCCCGGGGCACCGGGCCGAAAAGGTTCAGACGCACTCTTGACATCCGTGATCTGGCTCCCGCAACCTTGTGCAACCGATCCCAGTGGGATGAGCTCTACAGACTCGGGGAAAGATCTTGGATCGCGACGACGTCTCATGGCACGGCTACTGGCCCGCGGCGCCCACGCCCTTCACCGCGGAAGGCGCCCTGGACGAGGACGCCTGGCGTGCGCTGCTGCGGCTGTACGTGCGGCAGGGCGTCCACGGCGTGCTGGTCAACGGCAGCACCGGCGAGTGGTTCAGCCAGAGCCCGGCCGAGCGCCGGCGGGTGGCCGAGATCGCCGTCGCCGAGGTGGCCGGGCGGGTCCCGGTGGTCGTCGGCGTCACCGCGTACACCCCGGCCGAGGCGATCGGGCTGGCCCGGCACGCCGCCGACACGGGGGCCGACGGCGTGCTCGCGACTCCGCCGCCGTACGTCCACCCCGGGGCCGAGGAGATCCTCGGATTCTTCGCCGAGGTCAGCGGCGCCACCGACCTGCCGTTCATGGTCTACAACTGGCCGCGCGGCGTCACCGTCGACATCGGCGACCACCCGGACCTCGTCCGGCGGCTGGCGGACCTTCCCCGGGTCGCCGCGATCAAGGACAGCACCGGCGACTGGCTGCGGATGCTCGCGACGGTCGAGGCGGTCGCCGACCAGGTCCGCGTCTTCGGCAGCTTCCTGCACCGGCGCGGCCTGGCCGTCCTGCTGGAGCTCGGCGGAGACGGCAACATCGACGGCGGGGGGCTCGGTGCGCCGTTCGCCGTCCCGTACTACGAGGCCGTCGCGCAACGTGACGGCGCCGCGGCGCGCACGTGGGTGGACCGGTACGCCGGGTTGTCGGGACGGCTCATCCGCCCCGACTACAGCGGCGTGTACGGCTCGCCCATCTCGCAGCTCAAGGGCGCCATGGCGCTGCTCGGGCAGCCGGGCGGGCACGTCCGTCCTCCGCTGCGGCCGGTGACGGGCGACGCGCTCGACGCGATCGGTGCGGTCCTGGAGGAGTCCGGGCTGGTCAAGGCCCTCGCCGAGGAGCCGGACGAGGCCGGAGCGCGGCCGTGAGCACCGGAACCAGGATCACGATCGACGGCGAACCCGTGGACGCCGCGGTGGGAACCTCGCTGACGGCGGTGTTCGTCGCCGCCCGCCGCTGGCGGCTGCGGGACAACCCGGTCAGCGGTGAGCCGCGCGGACCGTTCTGCGGCATGGGCGTCTGCTTCGAGTGCGAGGTCACCGTCGACGGGCGGCCCGGCGTGCGGGCGTGCCTGACCCGGGTGCGGCCCGGCATGGCGGTCGAGACGGGACCGCGCCGATGACCGTGTCGTGTGACGTGCTGATCGTGGGCGGCGGCCCGGCCGGGCTGTCCGCGGCGGCCCGGCTGGCCGCCGCCGGGCTCACCGTGACGCTGGTCGACGAGCAGCCCGAACTCGGTGGGCAGTACTACCGCCGCCCGTCGCCCGCCGTACTGCGCGAGCACGGTGACCACCGTCCGGAGGGCGGCCGGCTGATCGCACGCGTGCGGGACCTCGGCGTCGACTGCCTGACGGGCCACCTGGTCTGGGGAATGGACGACGACGGCCGCACGCTCCTCGCCACCGGCGCGGACGGGACCCCGGTCCGGCTCCGCGGGCGCTACGTGATCGCGGCCACCGGCGCCTACGAGCGGACCCATCCGTTCCCGGGCTGGCAGCTCCCGGGCGTCACCACGCCCGGCTTCGCCCAGCATCTGGCCGCGGCCGACGGCACCCCGGTCGGTGACCGGGTGCTGGTGGCCGGGTCGGGCCCGTTCCTGCTGCCCGTCGCCTGCTCGTTGCTGGACGCCGGCGCCCACGTGGTCGGCATCGCCGAGGCAGGGCATCCCTACAGGCCCGATGTCCGTGCGGTCTCGACGCTGCGCCACCCCGCCCGGCTCCGTGAGCTCGCGGGATACGCGGCCCGCCTGGCCCGTGCGCGGGTTCCGCTCTGGCAAGGGCGCGTGGTGACCAAGGCCGCCGGCCGGGACCGCGTCACGTCGGTCGCGCTCGCCGCCACCGGTGACCCGGCGCGCCCGCTGCGGACGCTGGACGTCGACGCCCTCTGCGTCGGCTACGGATTCCGGCCGCAGACCGACCTGGCCCGCCTGTTCGGCTGCGAGATCAGCTCCGACCCTGTGACCGGCGACGCCGAACCCGTCACCGACGTCTTCGGACGGACGAACCGCCGAGACGTGTACGTGGTCGGTGAGGCCGCCGGCATCGGCGGCGTCCACCAGGCGCGCACGCGCGGGTCGATGGCCGCCGCGCACATCCTCATCCGGGAGAAGAACCCGGCCGCGCCGGGCCCCCGGGAGATCGCCCGGCTCGCCGCCAAGGGGCGCGCGCTCACCCGGTTCACCGCGCTCAGCGACGCCCTGTACCCGAGTCCGGCCCGGCTGCAGGAAGCTTTGGCAGCCACCCTCGAAGACGACACCATCGTGTGCCGCTGCGAGGCGGTCACCGCAGGCGCCGTGCGCTCTGCCGCCGTGGAGAGAGCCGGCGGGGACCTCAACGCCACCAAGTCCTGGTCGCGCGCCGGGATGGGGCCGTGCCAGGGCCGCTTCTGCGGATTCGCCGTCGCCGGGCTCGTCCGCGACGCCTCGTCCGCCGGCGGGGCACCGTGCGGCGTCCCGGTCTTCCCGGCGCGCCAGCCCGTCCGGCCCGTGCCCGTCGAGACGCTGCTCGAGCTCGGCGACCAAGCTGACCGGGCCGACCGGGCGGGGGAGGGCGCCGGATGAGCGCGCTGACCGCCGACGTGGTCGTGATCGGTGCCGGGGTGCTCGGCGGCGCGGCCGCCTTCCACCTCGCCCGGGGCGGGCACCGGGTGATCGTCCTCGAGCGGGGCGCGCCGGGCCGGGAGGGATCGGGCACAACAGCGGGTAACCTGCACGTTCAGGCCGTCCACACCCGGCGGCCCGGGCAGGAGGTCCCGCTCGACAGCGCCCGGTTCCTGCCTCTGCAGCGCGCCGCGAGCGACCGGTGGAACTCGGTCGAGGCGGAGCTGGAGACCTCGGTGGAACTGCGCCGCAGCGGCGGGTTCACCATCGCCGAGACGCCCGAGCAGCGTGCCGAGCTGATCGCCAAGCGCGCCTGGGAGGAGCGGGCCGGAATCGAGACCGAGGTCCTGGACGGCGACGGCGCCCGTGCCGCGCTGCCGCATCTCGGACCCACCGTCACCGCCGCCACGTGGTGCCCGCTGGACGGATACGCCAACCCGCTGCTGACCACCCCCGCCTACCTGGCGGCGGCGGTGCGGCACGGGGCCCGGCTGCACCCGTTCTGCCCGGTCCGGGCCGTGGAACGTTCCGGATCGGGCTGGCGGGTCACCGCCGGAGACCTCACCGTCGAGGCCCCGCACGTGGTGGACGTCGCCGGGCCCTGGCTCGGGGAGATCGCCGCGCTCGCCGGGATCGGGCTCCGGATGACGCCGGTCGCCATCCAGATGCACGTGACCGTGCGGCTGCCGGAGACGCTGCGGCACCTCGTCCAGCACATCGGCGAGGGCCTGTCGGTCAAGCAGGTCACGGCGGGGAACCTGCTGATCGGCGGCGGCTGGCCCGCGCTGCGGCTGGACCCGGACGGCCGCAGCCCGGTCAGCCTGTCCAGTGTCCTGGGCAATGTCGCCCAGGCCGCCCGCGTCCTGCCGTTCGTGCGGGACCTCCGGCTGCTGCGGGCCTGGGCGGGCCCGCTGGCCGCCACACCCGACGAGATGCCGGTGATCGGGGAGGTGCCGGGCGCCCCCGGCTTCCTGGTCGCCGGAGGCACCTACGCCTTCACGTTCGCCCCGCTGTGGGGCGAGACCCTGCGCTGCCTGGTCGAGGGGAAGCCGGCTCCGGTCGACGTCCGCGACCTCGGGCCGGACCGGCTCCTGGAGCCCGCCGCGCCCGCCGCACCGATCGAGCAGGCCCGATGAGAGAGGAGACAGCGGTGCCGACAACGACCACCGCACGGCGGCCGATTCCGCGGGAGGGGACCCTCTGGCTGACCGGCGGGCATGTCGTCGACGTGCTCGGCGGGACGATCCGCCGCGACGCCAACGTCGCGGTCGCGGCGGGCCGGATCCAGAAGATCACCACCGAGGCGCCGGAGCCGGGCGCCGAGCGCATCGACCTCGGCGGCCGCTACCTGCTGCCCGGCCTGATCTCGGTGCACACGCACCTGTCGGTCGTGTACCCGTTCTCCGCCACCGACGAGGCCGAGAACCCGGGCCTGACCGCGCTGCGGGCGCTGTCGCGGGCCCAGGACGCGCTGCACGCCGGCGTCACGACGATCCGCTGCGTCCACGAGCAGAACCGCGCCGACCTGCTCATCCGCACCAGCGTCGAGCAGGGATGGGTGGACGCGCCCCGCATCATCGGCGCCGGCCGCGCCGTCTCGACCACGGGCGGCCACGGCCACGGCTCCGCCTGCTCGTACGCCGACGGCCACGACGGCTTCCTGGCGGCCGCGCGCACCGAGCTGGCCGCCGGCGCGGACCTGATCAAGGTGTTCATCACCGGCGGCATCGCGCACGAGGGCGAGTCGTTCACCGGCGCCCAGATGACGCTCGACGAGATGCGCGCCGTGGTGCGGGCGGCGGAGGAGCACGGCACCTACGTCACCGCGCACGCCGGCTCCGGGTCGGCGATCCGCGAGGCGCTCGCGGCCGGTGTCCGCGGCTACGAGCACGCCTACGAGCTGGACGACGCCACCGCGAAGGAGATGGCCGAGCGGCGCGTCTTCCTCACCCCCACCCTGTGCGTCACCCGCTGCCCCGACTGGATGGCCGAGCACTCGTTCAGCGAGTGGCAGATCCAGCGGGCCCTGGAGGTCGGGCCGGGCCACCTCGCCAGCATCCGCCGGGCGGTCGCGGCGGGCATCGCCGACCCGCGGGACCCGGACGCACCCGGGATCACCATGCTCGCCGGCACGGACTACCCGCCGGGCGAGCCGATCGAGGACACCGTCGTCGCCGTCCGCGAGATGGAGTTCCTCACCGAGGCGGGGCTGAGCCCCGCGCAGGCGCTGCGCGGCGGCACCAGCGACGCCGCCCGGCTCGTCGGCCTCCAGGGGAAGGCCGGGGCGGTCGAGGAGGGGCTGCTCGCCGACCTGATCGTCACCGACCGCGATCCGCTGTCGGACCTGTCCGCGCTGCGCCGCATCCCCTTCGTCATGCAGGGCGGACGCGTCGTCCGCGACGACCTTCCCACCGCGCCGGCCGACCGGGCCGCCGCCGACACCCCCGGAGGCACCCTGTGACGTCCTCGCACCGCACCCGCCTCGCGGTCGACATCGGCGGCACGTTCGTCGACGCCATCGCCTACGACGAGGTGACCGGTGAGCTGCGGCTGCACAAGGCCCCGACCACCCCGGACGCGCCGGCGCAGGGCGTCCTCGACGCCGTCGGCGGGCTCGCCGGCCGGCTGGACGACGTCGAGGCGTTCGTGCACGGCACGACCCTCGGGCTCAACGCGATCCTGCAGCGCCGCGGCGCCGACGTCGGGATCATCACCAACGCCGGGTTCCGCGACCTGCTGGAGATCGCGCGGGCCAACGTGCCCGGCCAGTACATGTACGACTTCGCCTACGCCCCGCCGCCGCCGCTCGTGCCGCGCCGGCACCGGACCGGCGTGCCCGGCCGGATCGACGCGCAGGGCGCCGAGGTGGAGCCGCTCGACGAGGACGCCGTCCGCGAGGCGGGCCGCGTCCTGGTCGAGGAGCACGGGCTGCGCTCCATCGCGATCTGCTTCCTGCACTCCTACGCCGAGCCGGCGCACGAGCGGCGCGCGGCGCAGATCCTGCGCGAGAGCCACCCGGACGTGTCGATCTCGGTGTCCACCGACATCAGCCGCGAGTACCGGGAGTACGAGCGGACCAGCACCGCGACCCTGGACGCCTACATCCGGCCCGTCCTCAGCGACTACATCGGCGCGCTGGAGGAGCGCCTCGGCGACGCCGGGCTGACCCGCCCGCTGCACATCATGCGCTCGGGCGGCGGTGCGATGACCGCCGAGCTGGCCCGCAGCGCCCCGCTGATGACGGTGCTGTCGGGGCCGGCCGGCGGCGTGGTCGGCGCCTCGTTCCTGGCCCGCGAGCTGGGCCGGGACAAGCTGATCTCGTTCGACGTCGGCGGCACCAGCGTGGACTGCTGCGTGATCGAGGACGGCTCTCCCGGCGAGGTGCACGAGGCCGCGATCGACGGCTTCCCGCTGCTCATCCCGATCTTCGACATCCGGACGGTCGGGGCGGGCGGCGGCTCCATCGCCTGGATGGACCACGGCCTGCTCAAGGTCGGCCCGCAGAGCGCCGGCGCCGTCCCCGGCCCGGTCGCCTACGGGGCGGGCGGCACGGAGCCGACCGTGACCGACGTCGCGCTGGTGCTCGGCTACCTCGACCCGGCGGCGTTCCTCGGCGGCGACATGAGCATCGACGCGGACGCGGCGCGCGCCGCCGTGGCCGACAAGCTCGCCGGCCCGCTCGGCGTGGACGTGACCCAGGCCGCCGCGAGCGTCCTGCGGGTGCTGCTCGCCCGGACGGTCGGCGCGCTCCGCGAGATCACGGTCGAGCGGGCGCTGGACCCGCGCGAGTTCGCGCTGCTGGCGTTCGGCGGCGCGGGGCCCCTGCTCGGCCCGATGCTGGCCCGCGAGATGGGCATCACCGAGACCATCGTCCCGCAGGTCCCGGCGGCGTTCTCGGCGTTCGGGATGCTGATGTCCGACCTGGAGTACGAGTTCGCCACCACCGTGCTCAAGCCGCTCAGCGACGACACCCTCGCCGAACTGGAACCGGCCTTCACCGATCTGGAGAACCAGGGCGAGGAGGTGCTGTCGCTCCAGGGCGTCAAGCCGGAGGACCGCACCCTGGTCCGCCGCCTGGACGTCCGCTACCACGGCCAGGAGCACACGCTCGGCATAGACCTGCGGCCCGGTGACGACGCCGCCGCGATCCTCGAGCGGTTCCACGAGCTGCACCGCGCCCGGTACGGGCACGCGATGCCCGACGGCGGCCAGATCCTCACCCTGCGGGTGCGGGCCGTCGGCGTCCTGCCGAAGCCCGGGCTCCGCAGGCTGCCCGGCGGCGGCACCGGCGACCCCGAGCCGGTCGACAGCCGCCCCGCCTTCGACGTCGCCACCGGCGAGACCGTGCCGTTCCCGGTGTACGAGCGGACGTCCCTCGCGCCCGGGCACGCCGTGCCCGGCCCCGCGATCGTCGAGGAGGGCACCTCCACCACGGTGATCTTCAGTGACCAGCGGCTCACCGTGGACGTCCACGGCCACCTGCTGGTGAGCAGCCCGGAGACGGCCCAGTGAGCCAGACAGGAGATGGTCCGATGAGCACGACGACGCCCGGCGGCCCCGAGGGCGCGCGCGGAGCGGCCCCGCTCGACGGGGCGACCGTCGAGGTGATCCGCAACTACCTGGTCTCCGTCGGGGAGCAGATGCGCCGCACGCTGGTGCGGGCCGCGTTCAACCCGGTGATCTACGAGGTCCTCGACTTCGGCATCTCGATCTACGACGGCGACCTGGAGCTGATGGCCGAGGCCGCCGGGATCACCTCGTTCCTCGGCGCGAACGACCACGCGATCGTCAAGGGCGTCGAGTACGTGGGCCGGGAGAACCTCGCGCCCGGCGACGTCTACCTGCTCAACTACCCGTACTGGAGCGGCGCGCACTCCTACGACGCGATGCTGTTCTCCCCGGTGTTCCGGGACGGGCGCGCCGAGCCGTCCGCCTACCTGGCCGTCCGCGCCCACTGGATGGACCTCGGCGCGAAGGCCCCCGGCTACGTCCTCGACTCCACCGACATGCACCAGGAAGGGCTGATCTTCCCGGGCACCCGGATCGTGCACAAGGGCGAGGTCGTCCGCGACATCGTCGAGCTGATCCGCTTCAACTCGCGGCTTCCGGACCTGACCATCGGCGACTTCCACGCCCAGCTCGCGGCGCTGCGCACCGGGGAGAACCGGCTCGCGCAGGTGTGGGACAAGTTCGGCGGCGACGTCGTCGACCAGGCCGTCAAGCAGATCATCGAGCACGGCGAGCGGGTCGCGCGCAAGGCCGTCGCGGCACTGCCGGACGGCACCTGGACCGCGTCCGACTACTGCGACGACGACGGCATCACCGACGACCTGATCCGCATGGAGGTCAAGGTCACCATCGACGGCGACCGGATGGAGGTCGACTTCAACGGCTCCGACGGCGCCGTCCTCGGCCCGGTGAACCTCCCGATCGGCGCCACCGAGAGCCTGGCCAAGTCCACCTTCAAGGAGCTGACCACGCCGGACGAGCCGTCCAACGCCGGCCACTACCGGGCCCTGACGATCAAGGCGGACCCGGGCAACTTCTTCCACGCCGTCTACCCGTCCGCGACGTTCACCCAGTGGAGCGGCATCGTCGCCTTCGAGCTGATCCACAAGGCGCTCGCGGACGTCCTCGACTCCATCCCGGCCTCGTCGGGCGGCGACGAGCCGGGCTTCATGGCCCTCGGGCACGACCCGCGGACCGGCGAGGACTTCGTCATCAGCAACAACGAGGGCATCGGGTGGGGCGCGCGCCGCGACCGCGACGGCGCGAACGCGCAGCAGCACCCTTCGCAGAGCGTCGTCCGCAACACCCCGATCGAGGTGCTGGAGCACAAGTCGACGATCTTCCATGAGCGGCTGGAGCTGATCCCCGACTCCGGGGGCGCCGGCCGGTACCGGGGCGGCGTCGGCGTCCTGCGGGAGGTCCGCTACCTCGCCGAGGGCGAGGTGCTGTCGATGAAGAAGAAGAGCAAGACGCGGCCGTGGGCGCTGAACGGCGGCCTCGAACCCGAGCCCAGCGGCATGACGCTGTGGCCCGGCACCGACCGCGAGAAGCGCGTCGGGATGTACCGCGCCACGATGCGGGCCGACGACCGCTTCGTCAACCGCACGGCCGGCGGAGGCGGCTACGGCGACCCGCTCGACCGCGACGCCGCGGCCGTCGTCGCCGACGTCCTGGACGGCTACGTCACCGCCGAGGCCGCCGAGCGCGAGTACGGCCTGATCGTCGCCCCCGACGGCTCCCACCACGAGACCCCGGCCCGCGCCGAACGGCGCCGGACGCAGCCCCCCGCCGATCGGCACGACACCTGAACCCGTCCGACCGGACACGTCCACGAAGGGGAGACGACCCGTGCTCCACACATCTCTTGCGGCCGGCGAGCCGGCACCGAGGACCAGGTGGTTCCCCGGCGGGCTCCGCGCCCGGGGGCGCGCCGCCGGGCTGCGGCTGACGGCCGTGCTCGCGGCCGGGGCCCTCGCCGCGGCCGCGTGCGGCGGTGCCGGCGGCGGCTCCACCGCCCGCACCCAGACCCTGATCATCGCCGAGAACGAGCCGCCCGCGACGTTCGACCCGGCCCAGGCCGACAACTCCACGGTCGACGAGGTGGCCCGGCCCGCTTACGACACCCTCGTCAAGTACGACGCGGACAACAAGATCGTCCCGAGCGTCGCCACCGAATGGAAGGTCTCCGAGGACGGCCGCTCCATCGACATGACCCTGCGCGGCGACGTCACCTTCCACGACGGCGCCAAGCTCACCGCCACCGACGTCCATTACAGCCTCGACCGGATCAAGAAGCTGAAGGTCGGGGTGGCGTCGCTGCTGACCCCCTACGACTCCACCAAGGTCGTCGACGACACCCATCTGACGATCAAGCTGACCCGCGCGTACGCGCCGATGATCCCGGCGCTGACCCGCGTCTACCTGCTCAACTCCAAGCTGGTCGAGTCGCACAAGGGCGACGACGAGGGCCAGAAGTGGCTCGCCACCGCCGACGCCGGCTCCGGCCCCTACAAGCTGACCGGCTACACCGCCAACCAGGAGGCGAAGTTCACCCAGTACGACAAGTACTGGGGCGGCTTCTCCGGCCAGGCCAAGGACGTGGTCTTCCGGTACCTGCCGCAGGCCGCGACGCAGAAGAGTTCGCTGCTGGCCGGTGACATCGACATCGCCATGGACATCGACCCCAACGACTGGAAGTCGTTCGAGGGCAACGGCGGCTACAAGGTCGACAAGGCCGACACCAACGTCCAGCTCTACGTGTTCTTCAAGATGAAGGACTCGCCGGTGTCGAACAAGGCGCTGCGCGAGGCGATCGCCTCCTCCTACCAGTACGACCAGCACCTCACCTCGATCCTCAAGGGCGCGGGCAAGAAGGCGACGGGCGTGCTGCCGTCCACCATGGCCTGCTTCGACTCCGCCGTCCCGCAGCCGACGCACGACGTCGCCAAGGCCCAGGAGTCGCTGAAGTCCGCGGGGCTCTCCAACGTTACCCTCACGATGACCTACCTCAAGGCGACGGCCGAGATGGAGCAGGCCGCGACGCTGCTCCAGTCCGACCTGGCCAAGATCGGGGTCAAGCTGAAGCTCGAAGCGATCACCTACCCCGAGCACGTGCAGCGGCTGAAGAGCAACAAGACCACGCCCGACCTGGCCATGATCTACGCCTTCCCGCCCAACCCCGACCCCGACTCGATCCTGTACCAGCTCTTCGACTCCAAGTTCATCAACAACGGCCAGAACACCGGCGGCTACGACAACCCCAAGGTCGACTCGCTGGTCGAGAAGGCCCAGGCCCTCACCGACGAGACCGAGCGCTGCGGCCTCTACAAGGAGGCGCAGCAGCTCATCGCGGCCGACGTCCCGTCGGTCAACATGTCCAACCCGCAGACCGTGACCGTCATGCGCGAGGGCGTCAGCGGCTACGCCTACCAGGCGTCGCACCACCAGACCGTCGACGTCTACGGCATCAAGGTCGGCTGACCCGCCCACCTGAACAGCGCCGGGCCCCCGGTCCCCACCGGTGAGGCTCACGGGGGCCCGGCGCCCACCATCCATGAGATCTCCAGCGAGGGGAGGCACGGCATGACGCGATTTCTGCTGAGACGGCTCATCACCAGCGTCGTCGTGCTGTTCGGCCTGGGCGTCGTCACGTTCCTGATGTCCCAGGTGCTGCCCGGCGACCCCGCGCGGGCCGCGGCCGGCCGCAACGCCACCGCCGAGCAGGTCGCCGCGGTGTCCGCGCGGCTCGGGCTCGATCGGCCGATCTGGGAGCAGTTCCCCCGATATCTCGGGAACCTCCTGCAGGGCGACCTCGGCACATCGGTCTTCACCCAGCGCCCGGTCCTGGACGACATCGCCCAGGCGCTGCCGTCGTCGATCGAGCTCGTCCTCGCCGCGATGCTCGTCAACGTGGTGATCGCGGTGCCGCTCGGCGTGTACGCCGCCTACCGCCGGGGCCGCGCCGCCGACGTCGCGGCCCGGCTCATCGTGCTGTTCGGCGCCGGGGTGCCGGTCTTCTGGCTGGGGCTGATGCTCCAGCTGGTGTTCGCGGACCGGCTCGGCGTGCTGCCCCTGACCGGGCAGCTCGGCTTCGGCCGCGAGGTGCCCGAACTCACCGGCATGACCTCGCTGGACGCGCTGCTGAGCGGGGACATGGCCGCGTTCGGCGACGCGGTGGCGCACCTCCTGCTGCCCGCCGTCACGCTGGCCGCCGCGTTCATCGCGGTGGTCGCCCGCACGGTCCGCTCCTCCATGATCAGCGTGCTGGACTCGGACTACATCACGCTCGCCCGCGCGACCGGGGCGTCCGAGCGCCGGGTGGTGATCCGGCACGGCCTGCGCAACGCGCTCGTCCCGGTCAGCACCATCCTCGGCATGCAGCTCGGCTGGATGCTCGGCTCCACCGTGCTGGTCGAGTCGGTGTTCGGACGCAGAGGCATCGGCGCCTACGCGGTCAACGCCGTCCTGCAGAACGACCTGTACGCGGTCATCGGCAGCGTGCTCGTGATCGGAGTGGTCTTCGTGCTGGCCAACATCGTCGTCGACCTCGTCCAACTCTGGCTCAATCCGCGCCTGCGCCAACCGGCGCGCGCACGTTCGGCGGGCGCCGCCGCAGGAGAGCCGCTGGAGACGGGCGCCATGGAAGGGGCGGCCCTGTGAAGACGGCCGTTGTCCCCATGACGAAGCAACAGCCGGACGCCCCCGGCGGCGGGCGCGGCGGATCCATGCTGCGCCGCATGCGGCCGGCGCGGACCGGACGCATGTCCATCGTGGACCGGGTCGCGCTGACGATCGCGGCGGTGATGGTCCTCATCGCGTTCATCGGCCCGCTGCTCGCGCCGCACGACCCCTACGCGGTGGACCTCGGGCAGGCCCTCCGCGGCCCTTCGGGCGCGCACTGGTTCGGCACCGACGCCAACGGACGCGACGTCTTCAGCCGCGTCCTGTACGGCGCGCGGGTGTCGCTGCTGGCGACCGTGGTCGTGATCGCCGTCGCCACGCTGATCGGCACCCTGATCGGCACGCTGGCCGCGCTCGGCGGGCGGATCGTCGACGAGGTCCTCATGCGGATCTGCGACATCGGCCTGTCACTGCCGGCGATCATCCTGGCGCTCGGGCTGGCCGCCGCGCTCGGCCCCGGCCTGAAATCCGCGGTGATCGCGCTCTGCCTCACCTGGTGGCCCGGCTACGCCCGCCTCGTCCGCACCCTCGTGCGCGACGTCCGGGACGCCGAATACGTCGAGGCGGCCCGCACGCTCGGCGTCTCCACACCGCGGCTCGTGTTCCGGCACGTCCTGCCGAACTCCCTCGACACCCTCTACGTGCAGACGACCCTGGACGTCTCGGCGGTCATGCTCGTCATCTCCGGCCTGTCGTTCGTCGGCGTCGGCGCCCAGGTCCCGTCCGCCGAATGGGGCGCGATGATCGCCGGGGCGGCCGGGAACCTCACCAACGGCTGGTGGGCCGTCGTCTTCCCCGGCCTCGCGATCATGCTGACCGCGGTCTCCTTCAACCTCGTGGGCGACTGGCTCCGCGTCCGCAACGACCCGACGCTGCGCGGGAGGCACTCATGAATCCGCTGCTGAAGCTGCGGGACCTGCGCGCCGGCTTCCCCGGACCGGACGGGCCCGTGGAGATCCTGCGCGGGGTGGACCTGGACATCGCGGCGGGCGAGAAGGTCGCGCTGGTCGGCGAGTCCGGCTCCGGGAAGTCGGTCACGGCGCGGGCCGTCCTGCGCCTGGACCGCGACGCCGACCTCGGCGGCCGCGTCCTGCTGGACGGCACCGACCTGCTCACCCTGCCCGAACGCGCGATGCGCGACATCCGGGGCGCCCGGATCGGGCTGGTCTTCCAGGACCCGCTCGCCTCCCTCAACCCGGTGATGACGATCGGCTGGCAGATCATGCAGCCGCTCGTCATCCGGGGCGTCCGCAAGAAGGAGGCCCGGCGGCGCGGCATCGACCTGCTCGGGCGGCTCGGCGTCCGCGACGCCGCCCGCCGCTTCGACGACTACCCGCACCAGTTCTCCGGCGGCATGCGCCAGCGCGTCGTCATCGCCATCGCGGTGATCGCCGAGCCGGCGCTGCTCATCGCCGACGAACCGACGACCGCGCTCGACGT
This sequence comes from Actinomadura sp. NPDC049382, assembly GCF_040677125.1. Lineage (NCBI taxonomy): Bacteria > Bacillati > Actinomycetota > Actinomycetes > Streptosporangiales > Thermomonosporaceae > Actinomadura > Actinomadura sp. NPDC049382. Next base: position 72,405 of record NZ_JBFARO010000026.1, on the reverse strand, counting down.
GCGGGTGCAGGCGCAGGTCCTCACCCTGCTGCGGGAACTGGCCGACGAGCGCTCCATGTCCGTGCTGCTCATCACCCACGACCTCGGGATCGTGGCGGGCTTCGCCGACCGCGTCGTGGTGATGCGGCACGGCGCGCCCGTCGAGGAGGGCCCGGTCGACGACGTCTACGCCGCGCCGAAGCACCCCTACACCCGCGGGCTGCTCGCGGCGGTGCCGCGCATCGACGACGACCCGTCCCGCCGGCTGACGACCGTGGACGACGCCCTCGACACGGACGTCCGGGTGGCCGGCGCCCTGGAAGGAGGCGGCCGATGACCGCCCTGAGCGTGCGGAACCTGGTGAAGAGCTTCGGCGGCCGCCCCGTCGTGAAGGACGTGTCGTTCGACCTCGCGCCCGGCGAGGTGCTCGGACTCGTCGGCGAGTCGGGTTCCGGCAAGTCGACGGTGGCCCGCTGCGTCGCCCGGCTGACCCGCCCCGACTCCGGCCGGGTCCTGCTCGGAGAACACGACCTGCTCAGCGCGTCCCGGCGGGACCTGCGGACGCTCCGCCGGAACATCCAGATGGTCTTCCAGGACCCGTACTCCTCGCTCAACCCGCGGATGACCGCCGGGGAACTGGTCGAGGAGGGCCTGCTCGTCCACGGGCTGGAACCGGACCGCCGGGCCCGCGCCGCGCGGGCGGCCGCGCTGCTGGAGACCGTCGGGCTGTCCGCCGCCGACGCCGCCCGGCATCCGCGCTCCTTCTCCGGCGGCCAGCGCCAGCGCATCGCGATCGCCCGCGCCCTCGCGGTCGAGCCCAAGGTGCTGATCTGCGACGAGGTCGTCTCCTCGCTCGACGTCTCCGTCCAGGCGCAGGTGCTCAACCTCTTCCGGGACCTGAGGGAGCGGCTCGACCTGTCGATCCTCTTCATCGCCCACGATCTCGCCGTCGTGCACTACCTGTGCGACCGCATCGCGGTGCTCGACCAGGGCGTGCTGGTGGAGATCGGCACCCGCGAGGAGATCTACCGCCGCCCCCGGCACCCCTACACCCGCTCGCTGCTGGACGCCGTGCCCGTCCCGGACCCGGCCGCCGAACGGGCCCGCCAGACCACCCCGTGACCCACGACCAGGAAGGCCCCATGGAAACCCTGCGGATGTTCGTCAACGGACAGGCCATGTCCGGCGGCTCGCTGAACGAGGCGCTGGAGGGCGCCGAGTTCCTCGGACCCGCCGAGACCGCGCCCCGCTACCGCTTCTACTCGGTGCGCGACGAGTTCCCCGGACTCCACCCGGTGCCGTCCGGTGGCCGCTCGGTGCCCGGCGAGCTGTACGCCGTCACCTACGAGATCCTGCGCGAGCACCTGCTGCCCGGCGAGCCGCCCGAACTCGAACTCGGCGTGGTCGAGCTCGCCGACGGCTCCGGGACGCTGTGCATGCGGATGCGCGTCGAGTCCCTGGACCTGCTCGGAGTCGTCGACATCAGCGACGCCGGCGGCTGGCGCGCCCACCTGGCCGCGGTGTCCCGGTGACCGCCGACGTGGTCGTCCGGGGCGGCACCGTGGTCGAGGCGGGCTGGTCGGGCCCCGCCGACGTCGTCATCACCGGCGGCCGCGTCACCGCGCTCGCCGCCCCGGGGACGGCGCCCGCCGCCGCGTCCGTCGTCGACGCGGGCGGGCACCTCGTCCTGCCCGGCGGCGTCGACCCGCACTGCCACGTCGGCTTCACCTCCGGCGACTTCACCTCGCTGGACGACTACCGCCAGTGCACCACCGCCGCCGTCCACGGCGGCACCACGACGATCGTGGACTTCGCGATCCCGCGCCCCGGCGAGAACCCGGCCGACGCCGCCCACGCCCAGCGCGCCAAGGCCGGTGAGGGCCTGTGCGACAGCGCCCTGCACGCCTGCGTCGTCGAGTGGGACGACACGGTCCCCGACCAGCTCGCCTCGCTCGTCGCGGACGGGATCGCCACGGTCAAGATGTTCACCACCTACCGCGGCGAGACCATGGCCGACGAGGACACCGTCCTGCGGACCATGAAGACCCTGGCCGCGCTCGGCGGCATGGTCGTCATCCACTGCGAGGCCGACCACATCATCGGCGACGCCCAGCGGCGCTGCGCCGACGCGGGCCGGATCGGCGCGTCCCACATGGCCGACACCCGCCCCGGCCTCGCCGAGACCGCCTCCGTCGCGGAGATCCTCGCGATCGCCGAGTCGGTGGACGCGCCCGTCTACTTCGTGCACCAGTCCACCGCCGAGGCCGTCGAACTCGTCGCCGCCGCCCGCCGCCGCGGCGTCCGCGCCTACAGCGAGGCGGTCGCGCACCACCTCGTCCTGGACGACTCGGCCTACGCGGGCGACCGTCCCGAACGCTTCGTGTGCTGCCCGCCGCTGCGCCCCGCCGACCAGGTCCGGGCGCTCGGGCGCCACCTGTTCACCGGCGAGGTCACCACGATCGGCAGCGACCACTGCTGCTACGACACGGCCCAGAAGGAGTCGCGCAGCGGAGACGTCCGCGCCATGCCCAACGGCCTCCCCGGCGTCGAGACCCGGCTCCCGGTGATCTTCTCGGAGTACGTCGTCCGCCGCGGCCTGCCGGTGACGCGCTTCGTCGAACTCACCGCCGCGAACCCCGCACGCACGAACGGCCTCTACCCCCGCAAGGGAACGCTGCTGCCGGGCGCGGACGCGGACCTCGCCATCTGGGACCCGACCGCCGAATGGCAGATCACCGCAGGCGACCTGCACATGGCGACCGACTACACACCGTACGAGGGCATGACCATCACAGGCCGCCCGAAAACGGTACTGGTAGGCGGCCGCGTAGTCGTCGACAACGGCGCCCTAACAGACCCCACCCCCCGCGGCCGCCACATCAAAGCCACCCCGATCAGCACCAAGCACAGCTGACCAGCACTCCGAGAAGATCGGCGGCCGGCATGGCGTGGCTCGACGATCTCGAGCCTGGGTCCTGCCGATGATGTAACTGCCGGCCGTCAGCCCACGTCGAAACTGAGCCTGATTTCGTGTTCGTACACATGGTCGTAGATGATGACGTTGGTGATGCTCGGTGAATTCCGCGTGAGAATCGAGAGGTCGCGAGAAGGGAAAGTGTTGGGCTCTTCCACAGGGGGTTCGAGGGTCACGGACTTTACGTCGGGCCGCGACCGGAACCAGTTGGTGACGGCGGTGACCTGGCTCTCCAGGTTGCACTTGTCGTCAGCGGATGTGTACTTGCACAGGGTCGACGCAACCTCCACTGTTGTGTCCCTGTAAGCCCTTGTGAGCTTGGTTGAATAACCTGGGATCGTCCCCATATCGGCGATGGCGCTCATGTTCGCTTCGTAGCGTTGGTTCTCCCGCCTCTCCTGGAAAGCCTTCACCGACCACACGGCGGTGCCGGTGAGCGTCAGGGCGGTGACGACCGCCACGAGAGCGATGACGACCTTCTTGCGCGTGCGGGTGGGGCGTTGGGGTGGCTGCGGAACGGGCGGTTGCGTCGGCGGCTCAAGGAGGGTCGGTTGCACGGGCGGCTGGCCTTGGGTGAGCCAGGTGAGCTGGCTGTGAAGGTGATCGAGGGTCGGGCGGTGGGAGGGATCCCGGTGCAGCAGCGTCCTAAGGATGGGGTCGAGGGAGCCGGCGTGTGCTGATGGGATGGGGTCCTGGGTGGCGATGGCGATGAAGATGGCCCCGGTGCTGGCGCCCTCGAACGGGGGATGTCCCTCCACGGCGGTGTAGAGCGTGGCGCCCAGTGACCATAGGTCGGCGGCGGCCGTGACCTCCTGGCCGCGGACCTGCTCGGGCGACATGTACGCGGGAGTACCCAGAACGGCGCCCGTTCCGGTCAGGGTCGCATCGCCTTCGACGGCCGCGATACCGAAGTCGGTCAGGACGACACGGTCGTCCTCCAGCAGAACGTTCGCGGGCTTGATGTCGCGATGAGTGATGCCCGCCCGGTGAGCCGCGCGCAGAGCGTCCAGCAGGTGCAACCCGATCTGGGCGACCCGGACGGGCGGCAGCCGTCCCTCGGCCTTCAGCAGGTCGTCCAAGGAACGACCCCTGACGAGTTCCATGACGATCCAGGGGCGGCCGTCGTCACCGGTCACGCGGTCGTGCACCGTGACGATCCCGGGGTGCCTCAGCCTGGCCGCGGCGCGTGCCTCCCGGTCCAGCCGGGCGATCAAGGTCTGCCGTGCGGCATCGTCCAAATGCTCGGGCAGGCGCAGTTCCTTGACCGCCACTTCACGGTCTAGTTGCTCGTCGTGGGCTCGCCAGACCGCTCCCATGCCGCCCCGGCCGAGCAGCGAGACCAGCCGGTACCGGCCCGCCAGCACCTGCCCATCCGCGTCCGCCGACTGTCGCGAGCCATCCTGCCTCAGCGGTTCCAACGGCCATACCTCTCACAGGAACACACGTGTCTGAACGGACAGTTCGAGATCATCTCAAACGCCGCTCGCCTGTGGCGAGAGAACGGCTGCGGCGGTACCGGCCCCCTTCGTCTTTAGCGGGTGGGCGGTCCCCGGTCAGGAGCAGGATCGCCGCCAGCGGCACCACGAACGCCCATGGACGACCGGTGAACGCGTGCGGGATCTGGGCGTTCATGAACAGGCCGAAGGCCCATCGCCGCCAGCACCAGCCCTCGGGTCCGGGGCGGCGTGATGTCCAGGAAGGTGGCGTCGAAACTGGTGAGCACCCACGTGGTGAGAACCGCGATCAGCATCATCGCGGTCTCGGCCGCACCGCGCCAAGACGGGGCGCTGTGCAGGTGCTCGGCGAGCTGCCCGACGGCGAAGACGAAGACCAGGTCGAAGAACAACTCCAGCGGGGACACCGCCCGGCGCGGGGCGGCGTCCGACGCCGCGCGCACGTCGGAGGTGCGCAACGGCCAGCTAATGACAGCCCTCAGCCTGCTGCCGCCGAAATCCGGGTCGATTCTCTTCGCGGGCCTTCCTGTTGGCCTCAGTGAGTGCTCGCGACGAAGCGGTCAAGACGGGTATGGGCCCCACGCGGGACGGCCCGAGGTGGACGGCTTGCGGCCCAGCTTGCCGGCCCGTACCTGCACGGCGAGGCTGTCGAGGATGACGCGGCTGCTCATCAGGCATGTCGTCTCCGCCCAGTCGTAGGGCGGCGAACACTCGACGATCTCGATGCCCGCCAGGCCGGGTTCGGAGACCAGCCGGACCAGGTTGAGCACCTCGCGGGGCAGCAGGCCGCCGGGCTCCGGCCAGCCGGTGCCGGGCACGAACCCGGCATCGATCACGTCGATGTCGAAGGAGAGGTAGACGGCCTCGGCGTCCTTCCAGGCGATCTCCAGGGCCGTCTCGGCGACCTTCTCCACGCCGACGCGCTCGACGTCGCCCACCGTGATGATCGTGGTGCCCCGCTCGCGGCCCACCTTGACGCCGGCGCGCGGCGACTGCCAGCCGCCGATCCCGATCTGGACGAGGTTGGTGGCCGGGGCGTTCTTGATGTTGGTGGCGTGGAACCAGGGGGTGGTGTGCATGCGCTCGTCGAGGTCGGTCTCCTGGGTGTCCACGTGCCGGTCGAAGTGGATGATGCCGACGTTGCCGTCCATGTGCGGCGTCAGGCCGCGGATGGTGGGGAAGCCGATCGAGTGATCGCCTCCCAGGACGACCGGGAAGGCGCCCTGCGACACCACGTGCGACATCGCCTGGCTGATCTGGTCGAAGGACTTCTCCAGATTGCCCGGGATGGTGAACACGTCACCGATGTCGACCATGTTGAGCTGCTCGCGCAGATCCACGCCCAGTTCGTAGCTGTAGGTGCCGAACAGGCCGGTGCAGCGGCGGATGCCCTGCGGACCGAACCGGGTGCCCGGCCGGTAGGTCGCGCCGGCGTCCAGCGGCACGCCGAACACGGCCACCTCGGCATCGCCCACGGCGTGGACGTCGTCGACGTAGGGGCATTTCAGGAAGGTTCCGGTCTCGCCGGCGAAATGCGGGAGCTCGCCTCTGGCGAAGGTCGAGATGGTCCGGTCCTTGATCGTGGGGGCGCCCTCCAGCCCGTGGGCCAGGCGCCGTTCGATCTCCTCCTGGTTCCTGCGCGTGGGCAACTCGCCCTCGACCCTCTGGGCCCACGCGCCTTCCCGGTCGGTCTGCTCGGCCACGGCATCTCCTCTGCGAGTCAAGGGGGAGGAGACGGGCTGGTACCCCGACAGCAGCAGGTCACACGGGGACCGAGGTCGAGCGCCTGTGGACGCAGAGGAGTTGATCCTGCGGGGGTGCAAAGGGGCGGTAGCGGCTGTGTCGGGTCCTGTCGGCGAGCCGTTGCTCCAGGCGGTCATGACCGCTGTGACGTCGGGCCAGGGCCGGTGGGCGCGTCGTCCGGTGGGCGGTGACGAGGGTGATGCGGGTGGCTTCTTGGCCCGTGGGTCGTGGGCTGCCGGGGTGATGGTCAGGGCTTCCAGATGCCGATGCGGTCGGTACGTCGGCGTTGCTGGGCCGCGGTGGGGATGTCGAGTCCCTGGCCGCGTGCGGTGAGGCGGTCGGCGACCGTGGTGCGGTGCTCGACGCTCTTGTGGTCGTCGTACTTGAACTTGGCCCGGACCTGGACGACCTCCAGCCGCAAGCCGCGGATGCCGGACAGCATCCGTCCGTAAGGAGGTTGTCCTGGGGCGACGTCGGCATGGTCGCCGTCGGGTTGGAAGTGGGCGAGCTGCCGGGTCAGCAGGTCGGCCTTGGCGTGCGGGTCGTCGATGATGTGGGCCCGGCAGGTGAACTGGACGGCGGCGTAGTAACTGGTCGGTACACCGTCCTCGGGCGGAACGTCGGGGGCGGCGCGCCAGGTACCGGGGACGAAGGCATAGTCCCCGATGACCGTGAACGCGACGTTAGGGTCGTGCTCGATCGCCTTCCAGACCGGGTTCGGGCGCCCGAGATGGATCAGCAGGTCACTTCCGTCCACGCTGAAGTGGGTGGGGACGACGACGGGCGGCTGTCCCGGCAGGCCGTTGACGGCGAGCTGGCCGAAGTCGTGGCCGTCGGCGATCCATGCCTGCCACTCGGCGTCGTCCAGGCTCGCGTCCCAGGGCTGGATGAACAAGTGAGTTCCCCTTTGCTGATCGGCAACGATGAGAAACAGGAGTCGGGGCGGGGGAGGGCCGGCAGGCTGACCGCGACGGCGGCGGTGCCCACGCCGACGATCTGGCCGCTGCCGAAGGGGTGGAGTGGTGCAACACCCCTGCCTGCACGAAGCCAACCACTACCGGCAACGCTCAACCAGCAGGTCACAGTCACAATCTAGAGTCTCCGCGGAACCGGGGCGGTTCACAGATTCGCCCGGATGTGTCACAGGCGGAAGGGGCTGCGCTGTCATACCTTGCGACCGGACGGCCGAGGGCCCGCGGTGAGCGAAAAGGAAGATCGTCGTGGCCGGGGTCGCAGCGGCCGTCTGAATGAAGAACCAAGAGCGGGAGTGTCATGCTTTACGGGCAGGAGCACGTCAGGCGCTACCAGGAAACGGGCGGAGCCGAGGGGCACGCTTGGCAGGGCACCACGGTCCTGCTGCTCACCACCACCGGACGGCGGAGCGGCAAGCCGTACACGACTCCGCTGATCTACCAGGAGGACCATGGCAACCCTGTCGTGGTGGCGTCCAAGAGCGGCGACCCCGCCGACCCCGACTGGTTCCTCAATCTGAGAGCGAACCCCGAAGTCCAGGTGCAGGTCCGCGACGACAAGTTCACCGCCCGCGCCCGTGTCGCGACGCCGGAGGAGAAGCCGCCGCTCTGGAAGAAGATGACCGCGACCTGGCCGGACTACGACGAGTACCAGTCCAAGACCGACCGCGAAATCCCGGTGGTCATTCTCGAACGCGTCTGACGCAACTATCGGTGCCGAAAACTGCGTCACCGGCTTGACGTTCGATGTAGCGGGGTTCCGTGGCCCGGTCACCCTTGAGGGGACGGGACCGCCGGCCACCGGAGACGCCGTCAGGGTCACCTCGACAGGTGGGCAGTGCGCCACCGCCGACGAGCCCGCCGAGATCCTCGTGCGGGAGATGCACGCGACCCGCACCCGACCATGATCGAGGGCATCCCTACTGGTAAGCCCCGTGATCGGGTACTCACAAGCAATGCAAGGAGACAACGTGACGATACTGGTGCTTGGTCCGACCGGCGGGCAAGGCGGTGCGGTGGTGGCCGCGCTGTTGGAACGCGGCGTCCCGGTGCGAGGGCTGGTCCGCGACCCGGCTCGGCTCTCCGCGCATACGCTGACGGAGCGGGGTGTCGAGGTGGTCCGGGGCTCGTGGTACGACGTGGACTCACTGGCCGCCGCCATGACCGGGACCGACGGTGTGTTCGCCCTGACCACCCCGTTCGAGTCCGGTCCGGCGGCCGAGGTGCAGCAGGGGCGGGCGATCCTGGAGGCCGCCGCCAGGGCTCAGGTCCCGCATCTGGTGTTCAGCTCCGTGGCGAGCGCCGACCAGCGGTCGGGGGTGCCCCACTTCGACAGCAAGGCCCGCGTCGAGGCGCAACTCCCGGGCTCCGGCGTCCCGTACACGATCCTCGGCCCCACCTACTTCTTCGACAACATGATGGGCGACGCCGGCAGCGTCCGGCAGGGCATCCTCAGGCTGCCGATCCCCTCCGACCGTCCCTTGCAGCAGACAGCCCGTGACGACTTGGGCGCCTTTGCGGCGGAGGTGCTGCTGAATCCCGACTCTTACAAGGGGCAGCGGATCGAGCTGGCCAGCGACCGTCCCACACCCGCCGAGATGGCCGCCGACCTGGGTGAAGCGCTGGGACGCCCGGTCCACCACGAGCAGACACCGCTCGCGGCCATCACCAACCCGGACATGCACGCTATGTGGGACTTCTTCAACGGTCCCGGCTACCAGGTCGATATCCCCGGGCTCCATGAGGCGCATCCCGAGATCTCTTGGACGTCCTTCGCGGACTGGACGCGCCAGACCTTCCTTCGATAACCGATCACGATGACTAAGCCGCAGGACGGCGGTCGACCGGCGCCCGGGCTGGTGTCGCGAGGTATGCCAAGTCTCGTGAAGACCTAGTGCAGGTGGAACTCGACCGTGTGGGTGCTCAGGCACAGGCGGCCGCCGCTGCGAACCGCGCTGCGCGCCTCGATCCCGGATGCACTCCCCCGCGGGCCGATGCGCCCCAGGTGCGCTACCTCCATCTCATGGCGACGGACTAGGACCCCGGCTCGAACGATTACGCTGAATCGGCGAGCTTGGGGGTGCGATCTGTATGGGCGACGGGCACGCGCCTGGACGGTCCGAGCAGGAGGACAGGCTCGGAGCCGAATGGGAGGAGCACCAGCCCGCGGTTTTCGGGGTGGCCTATCGGCTGCTGGGTGGGGTGGCCGATGCCGAGGACGTCACCCAGGACGTGTGGCTGCGGGCGGCCGGGACTGATCTGCGGGACATCGATGATCTCAGGTCCTGGCTGGTGACGGTGGCCGCACGGCGGTCGTACGACATTCTCAAGAGCGCCCGTTTCCGCCGGGAGGACTATGTCGGGCCGTGGCTGCCGGAGCCGTTGCTGACGGGGCCGGACGCGTCCGAGCGGGTCCTCGTCGATGAGTCCATCAGTTCCGCGATGCTCCTGGTGATGGAGGAGTTGAGCCCGCCGGAGCGGGTGGCCTTCGTCCTGCACGATGTCTTCGGTCTGGAGTTCGGCCGGATCGCCGAAGTGCTCGACGTCTCCGTGCCAGGTGCTCGGCAACACGCTTCACGGGCGCGTCGGCGGGTGGCCAAGGCGAAGGGGGCTTCGCCGCAGGCGTCCAAGGCGGAGCGCGAACGTGTGCTGGCGGCCTTCCGTGCCGCCTACGAGGCCGGGGACCTGGCCGGCCTGGTCAGGCTGCTACACCCGGACGCCGTCTACGTCACCGATGGCGGCGGCAAGGCCGCTGCGGCGCGCAAGGCCATCCATGGTGGTGAGCGCGTGGCCGAGGTTATGGTGCGCGTGGGCCGCCAATGGCGGACGGACCGCATCGACATGGTCGAGGTCGGCGGCGAACTCTCCCTGGTGTTCTACCGGGAGGGCCGTGTCTACTCCGTGGACACGCTGCAGATCACCGACGGTCTGATCAGCGCGTACCGCAGGGTCATCAACCCGGACAAACTTTCTCGCCTCTGAGCTGTCACACCCCTAGGGGCTAACTCGTCTCCCTGATGAGAACCACGAAACGGGGGACGAGGGAACGCTCGTGAGCAGACGCCATTGATCAGGCCGGACGGCGCACGTCCAACTGCTGCGTTTCCTCCGACGATGAGCCGCGATGAGCCCGAAGCGAATGGGCCCCGCGCTCCAGCGCCCCTTGCCGGAAAGGACCTTTATGCGAGCCCCAGGTATTGGAATGCGGGTCGTCGGTGGTCTGTCGGCCGTCGCCGCGCTGACCGCTGCCGCGGCCTGCTCCAGCTCCGACCCGCCCGCCCACGCCAAGACGCCGACTGCGGCCGTGGCATCGGAGCATCCCGCCGAAACCCTCAAGCCGCTGATCCAGCAGAACCTCCCGGATGTGAAGGGCAAGACGTTCACCTCGGCGATCGTCGCCTTGCCGCCCAGCGCACGTGCGAAACCGCACCGGCATGGCAAGGCGTTCGTCTACGCCTACGTCCTGGAAGGCACCGTACGCAGCCAACTCGGCGGCGAGTCCGTGCGGACCTACCGGCAGGGCGAGAACTGGGTGGAGCAGCCAGGCGCCCAACATGTCCTCACCGAGAACACGAGCCGGACCGAACCGGCCAAGCTTCTGGTCGTCTTCGTCTCCAACACCGGAGACAAGCTCAAAGTCGACGACCCGGGCTCTTAGCCCGCCTCAGGCAGCGGGCGTCCAATGTGCCCGTACGAATTCACTATCCCTGCCCGATTATCGAGCACCGTCCGTTAAAACGCGCCCGGAATGAGCGGCGCGCTACCCGTCCGAACCCCGGAGGAACCTTGACCGCTACCACCCACCGCCTGTACCTCGACAAGCAGCACCCGAGCGCCTACAAGGCCCTCGTCGCATTGTCGACCGAAGTTCAAAGGATCGCCACCGCGGCGGGCCTTGACCCCCTCCTGATCGAACTGTTGAAGATCCGCATCTCCCAGATCAACGGCTGCGCGTTCTGCCTGCGCTTGCACACCCGTGACGCCCTCAAGAAGGGCGAGAACCCCGACCGGATCGCCGTGCTGCCCGGCTGGGAGGAGACCGGCTACTTCTCCGACCTGGACCGCGCCGCCCTCCGCTTGAGTGAAGCGGTCACGCGCGTCTCGGACGGGCACGTCAGCGACGAGGACTACGACGCCGCCGCAGCCGTCCTCTCCCCGGATCAGGTCTCGGCGGTCATCTGGCTGACGACGGTGATGAACGCCTTCAACCGCATAGCGATATCCAGCCGGTACCCCGTCAAGGACTGACCCCGTCTCCGATTTCACCGGACTGCGGGGGTGCAGTCCGGTGAAATCGGGCGGACACCCGATCCACAGAGAGCACGGTGTGAGCGAGATCGTGACGGCCGCGGACGATCCGAGAGGGGCGGCCGACAGCGCGGGCGCGGTGGGCGCGGGAATCCCGCTCGCGGGGGCGCGCTGTCGGCACTATCCCACTGTCGGACGAGGGACGACTGTGGGCGCGAATCGCGAGGCGGCCCGCATCGGGATGCTGAGTCGGTCACGACGTTCGCGCTGGCCTGCGAACTGCCAGAGCTCAAACTGGCAAACGTATCGGGTTGAAATCGGCGAGAGACATGTCGTGAACAGAATCGCATTCGCCTGACCAAATTGAATGGGGCATGTGGGGTTCGCTCCCACGGTCCGAGAATAAGAGAGATGAAAGGGCTGGGGATTTGCAAAGCGCCGTTGTGGGGCCGACGGGATCGGGAAGCGAAGCAGGGGGAGAGGGGATGAGGCGCGCGAGGATTGTAATCGTCGGGGCGGGGTTCGCCGGCTTTGCCGCCGCTCGTAAGCTGGCGCGGCTCGCCCGGGGCCGGGCGGAGATCACGTTGCTCAACCCGACCGATTACTTCTTGTACATGCCGTTGCTGCCGGAAGTGGCGGCGGGACTGATCGACCCGCGCCGGGTGGCGGTGTCGCTCCCCGCGGCACTGCCCGGGGTGCGGACGATTCTGGGTGAGGCGCAGCGAATCGACGCCGAGACCCGGAAGGTGCACTACACCGGTCCGGAGGACGGGAACGGCGAAATCGGCTACGACCGGCTCGTCCTGGCCGTCGGGAGCGTGAACAAGCTGCTGCCGATCCCGGGCGTGGCCGAACATGCGCACGGTTTCCGCGGCATCCCCGAGGCGCTTTACCTCCGAGACCACGTCGTCAGGCAGATCGAGCTGGCCGACACCGCCGACGATCCGGCCGAGCGCGAGGCGCGCTGCACGTTCATCGTCGTCGGCGCCGGCTACACCGGGGTCGAGGTGGCCGCGCAGGGGGTGCTGCTCACCCGTTCCCTGATGCGAAACCACCCGCGCTTGCGCGGCATCACCCCGCGCTGGCTTCTGCTGGACGTGGCCGACCGTGTGCTGCCCGAGCTGGGCGAGCGGCTCTCACATGCGGCGGATCGTGTACTGCGCGGGCGCGGCGTCGAGGTCCGGACGGGCATGTCCGTCAAGGAGGCGACCTCGGACGGTGCATGGCTCACCGACGGCGTTTTCGTGCCGAGCAGGTCGCTCGTCTGGTGCGTGGGAGTACGGCCCGACCCCGTGGTGAAGGGCCTCGGCCTGGAGACCATGAAGGGACGGCTGGTGGTGAACGAATATCTCCACGTGCCGGACCACCCGGAGATCTACGCTTGCGGTGACGCGGCCGCGGTACCGGATCCGAACCGTCCCGGCGAGGTGACGCCGATGACCGCGCAGCACGCTCAGCGGCAGGGCACGCGAGTGGCGCGCAACATCGCGGCCTCCTACGGCGTCGGTGAAATGCGCCCCTACCGACACCGTGATCTGGGGTTCGTGGTCGACCTGGGCGGGACGCAGGCGACCGCGAACCCGCTGGGGGTGCCGCTGTCGGGCCTGCCCGCCAAGGTGGTCACCCGCGGCTACCACCTGCTGTCACTGCCCAGGAACCGCTCGCGGATCGCCATGGACTGGCTCCAGAACGCGATCCTGCACCGCCAGACCGTCCAACTGGGCCTGGTGCGATCCCCGATCGTGCCGCTGGACACCGCCGCCCCGGAGCTCCCGACGATCCCGCATTGACACTGCGCTTGAGGACATGTGTCACCCGGCTAGGTGAGAGTCTCTGGCTTGCCTAGCCGGGTGACGCTCTCAACTGATCGTCAGGTGGAGCGAAATTACAGTTCCCTGTGACGGTGGCCAGATGAACAGAATGTGGTGACGTCAGAGGCAGATCTCCTCGTCGCGATCGGCGACCGCGTCGACGGCCAGGTACAGCAGGGATGTCAGATGTGGTTCGAGTTCGTCGGCGGGGATGGCGCCGACGAGGGCGGAAAGCCCGAGCCGGTCGCGGGCCGCCACGGCGGCGAGCACCCGCGCGGCCCAGCGCGCCGGAGTCGGCACCTGCTCGATGTCGCGGCGTACGCCGATGTCCGGTGGGCGCTCGTGCAGAATCGTCCTGCACCAGACGGTGACGAGGCGTTCCACCGCGGCGGGGCCGCGGAGGACGGCGCGGGCGGTCAGCGCGCGGCTCCGGCGATGCTCGCCGTAGACGGCGGCCGTCAGCGCCTGCCCGGCCAACAGCCCGGCGTGCCAGTGGAGGGCGAGTTCGGCCGCCCTGTGCCGGATCGGCATGGCCGCCTCCCGGGGTCAGTCGCAGAGCGTGGGGCGGGGACGGGTCAGGCCGTCGGTGCAGTCTTCGGGGACGAAGCCGGCCTCCTCCGTCCGGACCTGCGGCCGCCAGGTGTGGACGGCCTTGCCCGCGCCGTCGTAACCGGTCACGGTCTTGACGCGGATCGTGGGCGAGGACATCGCGCCCGCCGACATCGGGCCGGTCGCCCCGTGGTCCGGCATCATCCGGGTCGGGGTCTGGGCGATGAAGAAGCCGTCCTGGACGGCGACCCGCGCGGTGCGGCCGCCGTCCCAGGCCACGGCGACGCGGGTCACGCCGGGCTTGGCGCGGCCGACGACCACGGCGTGCAGTTCGTCCCACTTCAGGGCCTGCACCTGCCGGATACCGTCCACGCGGAGCGGCGCGTCGAAGCCGAAGAGGCGGCCGTCCGTCCTGCCGGGCCAGGCGTGCACCTGCGGCGGTTCGGTGTTGTCGCCTCCGCCGGTCACGCAGAGGACGTAGCCGCGGGTGCCGCCGATCTCCACGAGCAGCCCGCCCGGCACCCGCTGCCGCGTCAGCACCCGGAAGTCCGACACGCGCCCGTCGCGCAGGCAGGCGCGGGTGATCGCCCGCTCCTCGGGGGTGTCGTCCGGCAGCGCGTCCGCGATCCGGGACGGCTCGGCCGTGGGGCCGAGAACGCCGGTCTCCGGGCGGTCGCCACCCGCGACGACCACGACGGGGACGACGGCCGCCAGGGCGAGCGCCGCCGCACCGGCGGCCTTCCTGGTCCGGCGGCGGGCGGCGGTGCGCAGAGCGCGGTCGGTGAGGTCGTCGGCGGGCTCGGCGCGATCGGCGAGCGCGGTGAGGGCGTCCCTGAGCATCTGGTCGGTCATGGTCGGCTCCCGGTCGGAGTGAGGTGGACGGCCAGGTCGGGGGCGAGTTCCCGGAGCCGGGCGATCGCGCGGTGCGTCTGGCTGCGGACGGTGCCGACCGAGCAGCCCATGATCGCGGCGACCTCGCGTTCGGGCAGGTCCTCGTAGTAGCGCAGGACCAGCACGGCCCGCTTGCGCGGTGGCAGGGCCAGCAGCGCGCGTTCCAGCGCCAGCCGCAGGTCGACGTCCGGGCCGGCGGATGGCAAGTCCGGAGGCTCCGCGACGACCGACTCGCGGCGCCGTCGGCGCCACCGGTTGACCTGCTCGTTGTACATGGCGCGGCGGACGTAGCCCTCCGGGTTGTCGCGCACGCGGCCCCACCGCGCGGCCGTCTTCGCCAGGGCGTTCTGCAATAGGTCCTCGGCGGCGTGCTGATCCCCGGCCAGCACGTACGCCGTCCGGATGAGGCTGCCGGACCGTGCCGCGACGAATGCGGCGAAGCTCTCGCGGGCCTCTCGGTTCAACGGGCCTCCTCTGTGGTGTCACCCACTCAGACCCACGAAGGCCCCGCGGCTATGCCTCCAACACAGATCTTTTCTAGCGCGGGCCCGACCGTCCGTACCAACTGCCGCCAGCCATCAACCACAAGTTCCCGGGGAGATGACCTGATCCTGCGAGAGCGCGACGGTAACTGCGATGGCAGCACCACGCAAAGCCCCTCAGGAACTCGGAAAGCCGCCTCCACCGATCACTGGACCAGACCAGATCGCCCACCTGAACGTCCGAAGAACACAATGTCCGGACGGAACCCTCAACGAGCACGATCATGCCGCTTGACCTGAACGGACGAGGCTTGCGGCAGCGACCGCGCTCGACCGGGGGCGGTGTGCCGGCTGGACGCGCTACAGATCGGTGTGCGGCTGCCGGCGATGAGTCTGCGGCTCGTGGTCGGCGGCTTGGCCGCGGCCCCTGCGGACTTGCTTCCGCGGCTTCCGTTTCGAGTACCGTCCGTCGTCGGCAAGGCGGAGCGGACCGGGGGCCGGCGGGTTCAGGGTAGGTTTCGTGCCGCCCGTTCGTTGCGGTCGTGCTGGAGTTCAGCGTTGATGCGCTGGGCTTCGGCGAGTTGGTCTTCGAGGATGATGATGCGGCAGGCGGCGTCCAGCGGGGTGCCCTGGTCGATCAGGTCGCGGGCGCGTTGCGCCAGCCGCAGCTGGTAGCGGGAGTAGCGGCGGTGTCCGCCGGCTGAGCGCTGCGGGACGATGAGGCGGGCGTTGTCGAGGCTGCGCAGGAACGCCGGAGTGACGTCCAGCATCTCGGCGGCGCGGCCCATGCTGTAGGCCGGGTAGTCCTCGTCGTCGAGCTTGCCTTCGAGCCCGCCGGAATCCTCGGCGGCGTGCGCGTGATGCCGATCCTGCTGGTCGCCGGCCCGGGCCGGCTGGGATGCCTTCACTAAACCTTCCGTACTGCCTTGGGCCGGCAGCGACGACAGGGGCCCCGGCGCCAGAATGCGCGCCGGGGCCCAGAGGTACAACACCATCTACCGGCTCTGACGGGCCGGTCTTCCGTGTCAGCCGCCCAGACGGGGGCGGGGACGCGGGGATCGCGTATGCGTGACCGTAGACCACCGTCCAATCTGTGGGGCTGCGGTACCCGCGCGGCGTGACTGGAGCCTGCGTCGGGCGATCCCGATGGCGTCGAACCCTCCTTTCTTTGACATCACTACCGGTACTGCGTGGTTGCTCGCGTACCGCGTCGTACGGCACGCCGTTCCCGGTGACCTGTCGGCCGCCGGCTGCCGGAGCCCCTTCCACTGCGTTGGCCCCGGCACGCCCGGCCGGTGTCTTCCGTACCTCCCGGCAGTTCGTCCTCTGCCGGTCCTCTTGGACTCGTCTCTCTTCGATGACAGGAACACTACCCGCCGTCCGGTCGAAAATCTACCTTGGCCGCTACAGAGTTTCGTAGATCACACTTCCGGGTTCTCTGCTCCAGTCGCGAGCGCTTCGGCCGCGTGGGGGAGCGGGCCGCAAGGTGTGAGTGAGGCGGAGATGGTGCGGAGGGCCGCGTCCCGGCGGGCGGACACTCGGGGACGGTCGAGGATCCGGCGAACGCGCCACGGCGTGGGCGGTGGTGGACGTCCAGGGTGAGGTGGACGCCTTCACCGTCGGTGCGCTGCACGAGCAGGCGGTGCCGGCGGCGATGACGCTAAGGCGGCCGCGGGCCGTCTCGGAGCTGAACCGGGTGGCCGTTGGTCTGGACGAGCACATCGGCGTCAGCCCGGCTGCGCGTCATGGCCTCGGGCTCCTCGCTCACTGGACCGGGGAAGATAACCGTGGCGTTGACCGTGGGAAGTGCCCAACTTCCGCAGCCAAGACTGGCACACAGTGCATAGCGGCGGCGGTCCCGCTCGCGGCAGAATTACCTTGATGCCGAGATACTTGGCGCCGTCAGCTCGTCCATGTCCGGACTGGCGGGCAGGCACCCCGGCAACCCGGCGCGATGCCCCGTACTGCGCGTTCACGGCGCTGATGCGGGAGAGATACGAGGTGGTTGTCATGATCGTTGGAATTCTCAAGGAGGATTCGCCCGGCGAGCGGCGGGTGGCGGTGACGCCGGACACCGTCACCCGGCTGCAGAAGCTCGGGTACGCGGTGATCGTCGAGTCCGGCGCCGGAGCCGGCGCGGGCTTCCCCGATGACCGGTATGAGGCCGCGGGCGCCGCCATCGGAGACGCGCAGGCCGCGGACGTGGTGCTGGGCGTCGCCCCGCCCTCGCCCGAGCGCCTGGACGCCCTGCGACCGGGTGCCACGCTGATCGGCATGCTGAGCCCCCGGTTCAGGCCGGACCTGGTGGAGGACCTCGCCGCGCGCCCCATCACGGCACTGTCGCTGGACGCGGTGCCGCGGATCTCCCGGGCGCAGTCGTTCGACGTGCTCTCCTCGATGGCCAATATCGCCGGGTACCGCGCGGTGATCGAGGCCGCGCACGAGTTCGGGCGGTTCTTCACGGGGCAGGTGACCGCGGCGGGCAAGGTGCCGCCGGCGAAAGTGCTGGTCGCGGGGGCCGGCGTCGCCGGGCTCGCGGCGATCGGCGCGGCCGGCAGCCTGGGCGCGATCGTCAGGGCCACTGACCCGCGGCCGGAGGTCGCCGACCAGGTGCGCTCGCTCGGCGGCGACTACCTCGCCGTCGCCGAGGCCGAGCCGGACGACGCTCCGGGCACCGGCTACGCCAAGGAGATGTCGGACGACTACAACGTCCGCGCCGCCGCGCTGTACGCCGAGCAGTGCCGTGACGTCGACATCGTCGTCACCACCGCGCTCATCCCCGGCAAACCCGCGCCGAAGCTGATCACCGCGGAGATGGTGGCGACGATGCGGCCGGGTTCGGTGATCGTCGACATGGCGGCGGCCAACGGCGGCAACGTCGAGGGGACGGTCCCCGGCGAGCGGGTGGTCACCGCGAACGGCGTGATCATCCTCGGCTACACCGACCTGGCCGGACGGCTGCCCGCGCAGGCGTCCCAGATGTACGGCACCAACCTGGTCAACCTGATACAGCTGATGACCCCGCAGCGGGACGGCCAACTCGTCCTGGACTTCGACGACGTCGTGCAACGCTCGATGACCGTCGTCCGCGAGGGGGAGCTCACCTGGCCGCCGCCGCCGGTGGCGGTGTCGGCGGCACCGGCGGCCGTCCGTCCGGCACGGCAGGAGGCCGAGGCGGACGGCCCGGCCCACCCGGCCGGCAAGGCGAACCCGGTGCTGCGCCGGCTCGGCACCGCGATCGCGGCCGCCGGGGTGTTCGGCCTGATCGCGTTCTCGCCGGCGGCGCTGCAGGTGCACCTGACCGTGTTCGCGCTGGCCATCGTGATCGGCTACTACGTGATCGGGAACGTGCACCACGCACTGCACACCCCGCTGATGTCGGTGACCAACGCGATTTCCGGGATCATCGTGGTCGGAGCGCTGGTGCAGATCGGCACGGGAAGCGCGGCGATCACCGTCCTCTCACTCGCGGCGATCCTGCTCGCGAGCATCAACGTCTTCGGCGGATTCGCGGTCACCCGCCGCATGCTCGCCATGTTCATCAGGAGCTAGGCAATGACGGTCGCAACGGCGGCGACCGCGGCGTACATCGTCGCGGCGCTGTTCTTCATCCGCGCGCTGGCAGGGCTCTCACGGCACGAATCCGCGCGCCTGGGCAACACCTACGGGATGCTCGGCATGGCCGTGGCGCTCGTCGCCACCGTCGCCCTCACCGCCGACGACGGCATCGACCTCCCCGCGTTCGGGCTGCTCGTGGCCGCGGTCGCGGTCGGCGCGCTGATCGGCCTGCAGCGGGCCAGGTCGGTGGAGATGACCGCGATGCCCGAGCTCATCGCGCTGCTGCACAGCTTCGTCGGGCTGGCCGCGGTCCTGGTCGGCTGGAGCGGATACCTGCACGTCGAGCACCACCCCGGGGGGACGGAGGCGGCGGCGCTCGCCCGCGAGGGCATGCTCGGCATCCACAGCGCCGAGGTCTTCATCGGCGTCCTCATCGGCGGCGTCACCTTCACCGGCTCGGTCGTGGCCTACGGCAAGCTGTCGGGCAAGTTGAAGTCCGCGCCGCTGATGCTGCCGGGCAAGAACCTGCTCAACGTCGCGGCGCTCGTCGCGTTCTCCGCGCTCACGGTCGCCTTCGTCGTCGAGCCCCAGATGTGGCAGCTCATCGCGGTCACCGCGGTGGCGCTGCTGCTCGGCTGGCATCTGGTCGCCTCCATCGGCGGCGGCGACATGCCGGTGGTGGTCTCCATGCTGAACAGCTACTCCGGCTGGGCGGCCGCCGCGTCCGGGTTCCTGCTCGGCAACGACCTCCTGATCATCGTGGGCGCGCTGGTGGGCTCCTCGGGCGCCTACCTGTCGGCGATCATGTGCAAGGCGATGAACCGCTCGTTCCTCTCGGTCATCGCCGGCGGGTTCGGCCTCGAGGCGCCCGCCGCGTCCGGTGCCGACCAGGGCCGGCACCGGGAGATCACCGCCGCGGAGACCGCCGAAGTGCTCACCGCGGCCTCCTCGGTGATCATCATTCCCGGCTACGGCATGGCCGTCGCCCAGGCACAGGCCCCCGTCGCCGCGCTGACCGCGCGGCTGCGGGACCTCGGCGCCCAGGTCAGGTTCGGCATCCACCCGGTCGCCGGCCGGCTCCCCGGCCACATGAACGTGCTGCTCGCCGAGGCCAAGGTGCCCTACGACCTGGTGCTGGAGATGGACGAGATCAACGACGACTTCGGTGCCACCGACGTGGTCCTGGTGATCGGCGCCAACGACATCGTCAACCCCGCCGCCGAGGAGGACCCCGCTAGCCCCATCGCCGGCATGCCCGTCCTGGAGGTCTGGAACGCCCGGCAGGTCATCGTGTTCAAACGCTCCATGGCCACTGGGTACGCCGGCGTCCAGAACCCGCTCTTCTTCCGCGACAACACCCAGATGCTCTTCGGTGACGCCAGGGAACAAGTCGACGGCATCCTCCGTGCCCTCGGACACCTCACACCGGTGGCCGGCTGACCCGAGACCGCCACACCATCCTGACCCCCACCGGATCTCGTGAGCTTGCTGAGGGCGCGTCGAGGTCGTTCGCAGTGTGTCCGATACCCGCTGATGAACGGGAGGTGTTGAGGTGGCGTGGTCAGAACGACTCGTCGTGCGAGATGGTGTTCGTCTCGCCTGCCGCGACTGGGGCGGATCGGGGCCGCCCCTCCTGCTGCTGCACGGGTTGGCCGGTCATGCGGGTGAATGGGACCTTCTCGCGCATCGATTGACTCCGCGATATCGGGTCATCGCGGTCGATCAGCGCGGGCATGGTGCCGCTGAGCGGCGCCCCGGGGATACCCGCCGCGCGGCCTACGTCACCGATGCCATTGCCGTTGTCGAGCAGTTGGCGTTGCACAAACCGGTGCTGGTCGGGCAGTCGTTGGGCGGGCATACGGCAATGCTGGTCGCTGCCGCTCGTCCTGATATCGCCCGGGCGCTCGTTCTGATCGAGGCCGGTCCGGGCGGTCCAACGCCGGCCAGGCCGGCAGAGGTCGGTGCCTGGCTGCGCTTGTGGCCGATCCCGTTCAGCTCCCGAGCGGCCGCCGCCGAATTCTTCGGTGGCGGCCCGGTCGGTGAAGCATGGGCGGCCGGGCTGGAGAAACGCGACACCGGTTGGTGGCCCCGCTTCGACCAGGACGTCATGGTCGACTCACTCGCCGAGATCGCCCAGCATTCCTTCTGGGAGGAGTGGAGCCGTAGCACCTGCCCCACTCTGCTCATCCTGGCGGAAACGAGCCTTCTGCCAGATCAAGAAGCCGAACAGATGCTCCGCATTCGATGCGACACCGTGGCCATGAGCATTCCGCGCACGGAACACGACCTGCACTTGCAACGCCCCGACGCCCTTCACGCCGGGCTCTTGGACTTCCTCGACAATCTCCCGTCTCATCGCGCTGCCGACGGCACTACAGCCGCAGCCACGCACCGTTACTGAATCCCGGCGACATCACCAGTGGTTGAGAGAGGGCACAGGCTGCGCCGCCGGGCGCCTGGCGCGACGGAAGGTGGCCGTGCGTCACGGCACCTTGGAAGCCACCGACACGGCCAGTCGCGCTGCCATATGGCACATGTCCGCCGTGCTGCTCATCGAGCCGGTGGCGACCGTGCTCACGTGGGTGGACGACCCCTCGTTCTCCCACGTGACCTGGCAGGCGCGCTCGTCGTCGCTGCCGTACGCCCGCATCCCGGGGAGCCCGGTCAGCTTGTCGTGCTCGGCGTCGGTCAGCTCGGTGCGGAAGAGGCGCACGGGTTCCGGGGCGTACATGAGGGTCAGCCGGAAGTCGGTGTCGGCCCCGTACTGGGCGGTCCGCCATTCGCAGGTGCGGACGTTCTCCGCCGCGTTCTGGTAGCCGCCCTGCACACCGGTGGAGATGAGCTGGTTCTCCCGGATGATGCTCTGGTCGATCACATCGCAGGGGTCCTGCGACGCGGTCCCCGGCTTCGGCGTCCCACCGGTGGCCCGGGCGCCCGGCTCGCCGCCGCCGGTCAGGGCGATCACTCCCCAGGTGAGGGCGGCGGTGAGGACGACGGTGCCCACGGCGGCTGGGAGGAGCACCCGAGGGCGCGTCCACACGGGAGTCCGGGGCGCCGCGGGCCGGGTCTCCACTCGCGTGTGCGCGGTGACCGGGGGCGGTGGAGCCGGGGTCCACGGTGCGGGCGGCCGGTCGCCGGACGGCGGCACGGCGGCCTTGCGCTCGGTGATCATCGCGCTGACGCGCTCCGGCAGCCAGTGCCCCTCGTCGGCGGCCGGCGCGAAATGCGCCAGGACGTCGCCGACCGAGGGCCGTGCGGCGGGGTCCTTGGCCAGGCACGCGGCGACGAACGGCCGGAGCCGCTCGGGCAGCCGGGACAGGTCCGGCTCCTCGTGGATGATCCGGTAGACGACGACCGCGGGCCGCCCCTTGCCGTAGGGGCCCTCGCCGGTCGCGGCGTACGCCAGGACGCAGCCGAGCGAGAACACGTCCGACTCCGGCCCCGCCGCGCGGCCCCGCGCCTGCTCGGGGGACATGAACCCCGGGGTGCCGATGACCGCGGTGGACTTCTGCGCGGCGTCCAGCGCGCGGGCGATGCCGAAGTCGATGACGCGCGGGCCGTCGTCGGCGAGCAGGACGTTGCCCGGTTTGAGGTCGCGGTGCACCAGGCCGGCGCGGTGCACCGCCAGCAGCCCCTCGGCGAGCCCGGAACCGAGGACCTGGACCGCCTGGTCCGGCAGCGGCCCGCTCTCGGCGACCGCCTGCTGCAGCGACGGGCCGGGGATGTAGGCGGTGACCAGCCAGGGGCGCCCGGCGTCCGGGTCGGCGTCGACGACCTCCGCGGTGTAGAAGCCGCCGACCTTGCGCGCGGCCTCGACCTCCTCGACGAACCGGCGCCGGAAGTCGGCGTCGGACGCCAGGTCGGCGGCCACGACCTTGACCGCGACGAGCCGGCCGCCGGGGGAGCGGCCGAGGAAGACCTCGCCCATGCCGCCGCGGCCGAGCCGTCCGAACAGCCGGTACGGGCCCACCTGTGCCGGGTCCCCGGGTTCCAGAGGCTTCACCGGGCGAGCTTCCAGATCTTGATGACGTCCTTCAACTGCGCGTCGTCGGTGGCCGCGGCGACCGTGCGCCCGTCCTGGGCGAAGGCCACGCCGCCCACGCCGGAGCGGCCCATGGACGCCGACACGAGGCGCTGCCCGGAGGCCACGTCCCACAGGGTCACCCCGCCGCCGCCCTCGCGCGCGCCCCGGCCGGCGGCCAGCGTCTTCCCGTCGGGGCTGAGGGACATCGACTGGTAGCCGGAGCCCGCATCGGCTAGGGGCGTGGTCGCCTTCTTGGCGGCGACATCCCAGACGCCGACGCCGCCGAAGGACCCGGTGAGGGTTCCGCCGTCCGGGGTGAAGCCGAGACCGGAGACGCCGAAGGCGTCGGCCTTGCCGATCGGCAGGGTGCCGGCCGGGGACCGGGACGCGACGTCGAACAGGGCCACGCCGCCCGCGAGTTCGCCGTCCCCGTAGCCGGCGGCGAGGGTCTTCCCGTCCGGGCTGAAGACGACGCTGTGCACCGCCGCTGTACTGCCAGCCCGGCCGTCGACGACGAAGGTGTGCAGCAGTTTCCCCGCCTTGACGTCCCACAGGGGCACCTTGCCGATGCCCTCGCCCTTGCCGGACCCGGAGCCCGCCAGGTAGCGGCCGTCGGGGCTGAACGCCAGTCCGTCCATGATGAACAGGTCGGTGCGGTCGGAGGACTTGAACGTGAGGTCGGCGACCGTGCGACCCGTCCGCAGATCCCACACCTTGGCCCCGCCGAGACCGGTCTGGAGACCTTCCGATGTCATCCGCATCGGCAGCATGTAGCCCATGGCGACCAGGCCGTCCCGGCTGACGGCGACGCTCTTCGGGCGCACGCCCTCGCCCGCGGCCAGGGTCGTCACCTGCGCGCGCGTGTTCGCGTCCCACACCTTGAGGTCGTCCTCGAAGACACCCACGAGGTGGGCGCCGTCCGGCGTGTAGACGATGTCCCGCAGGCTCTCGACGGTACCCGGCTCGATGCTCGCCACCGGGTCGAGCCGGGCGGTGTCCTTCTTGCCGCCACCGGTGGCTGCGGCCGAGTCGTCGGACGAGCCGGACGAGAGCACCACCGCCACGGTCACCGCCGCGACCGCCGCCACGGTCGCCGCGCCGACGGCGGCCAGCAGGCCCCGGCGCCGCCACACGCGCGGCCCGCCGGAGGCAGCGGGGCGCTCGCGCTGCTCGGCCATCGCGGCGACGGCCGGTGGAAGCCACGGGATCGGTCCGCCGGACGCGGGCGCCGACTGGAGGAGAGCGGCCGGCGCCGGCCGGTCGGCGGGCTCCTTGGCCAGGCACGCCCGGATCATGGCGGCGAGCGGCTCGGGCACGCCCGCCAGGTCAGGATCTGCGTGCGCCATGCGGTGGACGAGTTCGTCCGGCGTCCCCGTGCCGAAGGGGTGGCGCCCGGTGGCCGCGTAGGCGAGGACGCAACCGAGCGAGAACACGTCGGAGGCCGGGCCGGGCTCCTCGCCGCGGATCTGCTCCGGCGCGGTGAAGCCGGGATCGCCGATCCGCACGGACGCGAGCGTGCCGGCGTCCTCGATCGCCCGGGCGATGCCGAAGTCGACGAGGTGCGGCCCGCCGGACGCCAGCAGGACGTTCCCCGGTTTGACGTCGCCGTGCACCAGGCCCGCGCGGTGCACGGCCGCCAGCCCCTCGGCGAGCCCGGCGCAGAGCGTCCCGACGGTTTCGGCGGGCAGCGGGCCGTGGGCGGAGACCGCCTCCTGCAGGGACGGACCCGGAATGTAGGCGGTGGCCAGCCAGGGCCGGGCGGCGCTGGGGTCCGCGTCCACCACCGGTGCCGTATGGACGCCCTGTACGCGGCGGGCCGCGTCCACCTCCGCGCGGAAGCGCCGCCGGAACGTCTCGTCCTCGGCCGGGCCGGGGAGCACGACCTTCACCGCGACCGGCCGCCCGCCGGGGGAGCGGCCGAGGAACACCTCCCCGACGGTTCCGCGCCCCAGCCGTCCCATGATCTGAAAGGGCCCGACCTGCCGGGGGTCATTCGCGCCCAAGGGCTCCACGCCGTTCCTCGCCTTCTCCACTGACCGTGACGGAGCGTCCGCCTCCGTGCACAGCATTACATGAACATGATCGTTCCGTGGAGAGTTCGGCCAGGACCCGTCAGGTTCCGGTCAGGCGGAGCGCGAAGATGCCGTGTCGGACGTGGTCGGGTGGCGGGGTCATTGGGGCAGGTCGATGCCGAGTACTTCGCGGGCCAGTTCCTTGAGGGCCGCACGTTCTTCTTCCAGCACCTGATTCCCGGCTTCGGTGGCCCGGTAGACGCGCCGGGTGCGGCCTTCCACCACCCGCTGCTCCGAGACCAGCAGTCCGTCGGCCTCCATCCGGTGCAGGGTGGGGTAGAGGGTGCCGGGGCTGATGTCGTAGCCGTGTTCGGCCAGTTCGCGCGTCATCCAGGCACCGTGGATCTCCTCCTTGGCCGCGTGGTGCAGGATGTGCAGCCGCACCGCCCCCCGGATGAAGTCCCGCATGCCTTCGCCCTCCTAGCCAGTCCTGGGCGAAGAGTATGTCACCAGACCGATATCGGATGTCGATATCGGTCCTGGTTCGGCGCCGAAGAGCGGCTGCCCACGTCCTGGGGAGCGCGGCGGGCGGTGTGTGCCGCGCCTTCATGCGTCGGGGGTGACCAGTCCCGTCTGGTAGGCGATGACGACCAGTTGGGCTCGGTCGCGTGCGCCCAGCTTCGCCATTGTGCGGCTGACGTGGGTGCGTGCGGTGGCCGGGCTGATGACCAGTTCGGCGCCGATCTCCTGGTTGCTCAGTCCCCGTCCGATCAGTTCGAGCACCTGCCGTTCGCGGTCGGTGAGGACCGCGAGGCGGTCCTCCGCGGCCTCGACGGCGGTGCGCCGGGCCGTGAACTGGCCGATGAGGCGTCGGGTGATCCGCGGCGCGAGCAGCGCCTCCCCCGCCGCGATCACGCGGATGGCGTGCAGGAGTTCGGCCGGCCCGGCGTCCTTGAGCAGGAAGCCGCTCGCCCCGGCCTGCAGTGCCTCGAAGACGTTGGCGTCGGTGTCGTAGGTGGTGAGGATGAGGACCCGGACGTCCTCCAGCCCGCGTGTCCGGGTGATCTCCGCCGTGGCCTGGATCCCGTCCAGCCTCGGCATGCGGATGTCCATGAGGACGACGTGGGGACGGGTGGCACGGGCCAGTTCGACGGCTCGGGCGCCGTCGGTGGCCTCCGCGACCACGGTGATGTCGTCCTCGACGTCGATGAGCAGCCTGAACCCGGACCGGACGAGACCTTCGTCGTCGGCGAGCAGCACCTTGATCGAATCGAAGGGCGGCGCCGCGGAGGGCGCGTTCACAGTCGCGGGCCCGTCGGCGCGAGGGGCAGCCGGGCCGTCACCTGGAACCCGCCGCCCGGGGTGGGCTCGGCGTCCAGGTCGCCGCCGAGCAGCCGGCACCGCTCGCGCATGCCGAGGATTCCGCGGCCCGGCGCGGCCGGCGCCTTCGCGCCGTTGCCGGACGGGCGCTCCGCGGACTCGTCACCGGGTTCGGTCCGGCGGCCCTCGTCGGTCACGCGGATCTCCAAAAGATCGGCTCCCGGATTCAGCTCGACCGTCACCCGGGTGGGCCCGACGTGCCGGATCACATTGGTGATCGACTCTTGCAGGATCCGGTAGGCGGCGCTGCCCACGGTACCGGGCAGCGGCGTCATGGGCGGGGCCGCTTCGAGCGTCAGGTCCAAGCCGGCCTCGCGCGCCTTGGCGGTGAGTTCGTCGATCTGGTCCAGGCCGGGGTTCGGTGCGCGGCCGTCGTCCTCATCATGGGCATCGCCTTCGTCGCGGAGCACGCCGAGGATGGCTCGCATCTCTTGCAGCGCCCGGGAGCTGGTCTGCTCGATGGCCTGCAGTGCCTCGCGCGCCCGTTCCGGACGTTTGTCGAGCACGTGGGCGGTGACCCCGGACTGCACGTTGATGATCGCGATCGCGTGCGCGACGGTGTCGTGGACCTCGCGGGCGATCCGGAGGCGTTCGGCGTCGACCCGCGCGCGTGCCTCCTCCTCGCGGGTCCGCTCGGCCAGTTCGGCGCGCGCCTGGGCCTCCGCCGCGATCACCCGCCGGGACCGGACGGACTCGCCGAGGGCCGCGCTCATCACCGACGCGCCGATGCGGAAGAACACCCAGCCGATGGCGGCGCGCGGCTCGATGTCGGCGGCCGTGTACAGCCACACGGCGGTCAGCGCGGCGATGCCCGAACCGGCGATCACCAGGGACCGGCGGCCGTCGCCGTAGGCCGCGAGGGTGTACAGCGCGACGAAGAGCCCGAGCCAGCCGGGCCCGTCCGGGAAGTCGAGAGAGTAGTAGGCCACGCTGGTGAGAGCGGCGACGGCGAACACCGGCGTCGGCCACAGGCGGCGGACGGCGACGACCAGCCCGCTCACCACCAGCAGGACGTATCCGAGGTTTCCCAGGTCGGTCAGCGGGCGTGTGGCTCCCTCAGGGACGCGGGTGATCGTTCCCTGGACCTGCATCACGGTCACGAAGAGGGCGAGGAGCGTGTTCTGCGTGACCGCACGCGGGGAGAACGACCCGGTTCGGCGTTCCATGTCGCGATCTTACTGTTCAGCCGCGTGAACGCCGCTGCGCTCAGATGCGCGACTCCCTACTCCAGACGGAGTAGGGAGAACCGGGCGTCGTACGTCCGGACGCGCACACGCCGCCGTCCGCTGACAGACGCGACGGCCGCCCCGGCGGCGCGACGATCGCCGCCATGAGAGATCACCCGTCCCCGAACCGCAACCGGTCCTCGGATCCAAAGGAGCCGCGAAAGAGGAAAGGGCTGGAGAACACGGCTGAAACCCCCCGAACGGACGGCGGTCTCGCGACGCTGGCCCGGTTCTGCCACCGGCGCCGCCGCCTGGTGCTTCTCGCCTGGATCGCCGGTGTGATCGCCGTGGCGTTCGTCGGCTTCGGCTACGGTGCCGCCCCCGACAACGACTTCTCCGGAGGAGATTCGCCGTCGGCCAAGGCGCAGCAGCTGATCGAGGAGCACTTCCCCGAGCAGCAAGGGGACACGCTGACCCTCGCGATCAAGGCGGAGAAGGGCATCGACGATCCCGCCGCCCGGCGGAAGATCGAGGGGATCATCGCGGATCTCGCCGGCTCGCCCGTCACCGGGCCCGTGGTCTCCCCGTATCAGGACGAGAACCTGGTCACCGATGACCGCCGCATCGCCCGCACGACCATCCCCCTGAGCGACCAGGAGGCGGACAAGTCCGAGGTCAAGCCCTTGGTCGACCTCGTCAAGGACGCCTCCGGCGACGGCGTCACGGTGGGTCTGGGCGGTTACATGGCCGAGAAGGCCGAGACGCCGCCGCAAGGTCCGACGGAGAGCGTCGGCATCGCGGCCGCGGCGGTGATCTTGTTCATCGCCTTCGGTTCCCTGGTGGCGATGGGCCTGCCGATCGTGACCGCGCTCATGGCGATCGCGGCCGGTCTCGCGCTGACGAAGCTGGTGGGGCATCTGGTCCCCGCGCCGGACTTCACCGTGATCTTCGGTGCGATGATCGGCCTCGGCGTCGGCATCGACTACGCGCTGTTCATCGTGACCCGCTACAAGGACGCTCTCCGGGACGGCGACGCTCCCGAGGGCGCCACGGTCATCGCCATCACCACCGCCGGCCGCGCGGTGCTGTTCGCCGGCACGACCGTCGTGATCGCGTTGCTGGGCCTGGTCGTCATGGGACAGCGACTGATGACCGGGGTGGCCATCGCGACGTCGATCACCGTGCTGATCACGATGATCGCCGCGGTGACGCTGCTCCCCGCCTTCCTCGGCTTCACCGGACACAAGATCAACTCGCTGCGGCTGCCGCGCCGCGCGTCCCGCCGCGCCGAGGACGCCGACGCACCGCTCCAGGAGCGCCGCACGCTCGCCGAGCGCTGGGCCGGCGTGGTGCAGCGCAGGCCGTTGGTGGCCGCCCTCCTCGCCGGTGCGATCCTGCTGGTGCTGGCCGCCCCCACGCTGTCGATGCGGCTGGGGCAGCCCGACGCCAGCGTCCAGCCTCGCGACCGGAGCAGCTACATCTCGCACGAGATCCTCTCCGAAGGCTTCGGCCCCGGATACGGAGCGCCCCTGATCTTCGCCACCGAGATCGACTCCCCGGACGCCGATCTCCGCCACGTCGTCGCGGCGGTCGGCGGGACCGAGGGCATCGCGTACGCCACGCCGCCCCGCGTCAGCCGGGACGGGCGTGCCGCCACCTTCATGGCCTTCCCCACGACCGGCTACCAGGACGAGGCCACCGCCGACCTGGTGCACGAGCTCCGCGACGACGTGCTGCCGCGGACGCCCGGCGGCGAACAGGTCCTCGTCGGCGGACCGAACGCCGGCACCATCGACGCCGCCGAAGAGTCCGGATCGCGCCTACCCCTGATGATCGCGGTCGTCATCGCGATGTCCATGGTGCTGCTGATCGCGCTGGTCCGGTCGGTGACGATCGCGCTGCAGGCCGCGGTGATGAACCTCCTGTCGATCGGCGCCGCCTACGGTGTGGTGGTCGCGGTCGTGCAGTGGGGGTGGCTCGGCCCGGCCTTCGGCTTCCCCGCCGCCATGCCGGTCACGACCTGGGTGCCGATGATGATGTTCCCGGTCCTGTTCGGCTTGTCGATGGACTACCAGGTGTTCCTGATCTCGCGGGTCCGCGAGGAGTACGAGCGGAGCGGTGACACCCGTGCGGCCGTCGCCCGTGGGCTGGCGCGGACGGCCAAGGTCATCACGGCCGCCGCCGCCATCATGATCGCGGTCTTCACCACGTCCCTGCTCGGCCCCGACCTCGCGGTCAAGCAGGGCGGCCTCGGCATGGCCGTCGCCGTGCTCATCGACGCCACCATCGTCCGGCTGGTCCTGGTCCCCGCCGTGATGGAGCTCTTCGGCAAGAGCAACTGGTGGATGCCCGGGCGCAGAGCCCCGCGAAGGAATCCGGCTCCCTCGACCGAGATCGGAGAAGAGATCCGAGTCTGAGCCCGTCCACCCGCAGTCGCCATCAGCGGGGGGACGGGATGTGAGGGCGGTCAGTCGCGCGCCGTCGCCAGGCGGCGGATCCCGTACCAGGCGGCTCCGGCGGCCAGGACGGCGGCGCCCGCGACGACCGAGGACGGCGGCAGGGCGAACGCGAGCGCCAGGCAGCCGACGAGGCCGACGGCCGGGACGATCCGCGCCGGGCGGCCCTCGCCGGGACCGAGCGTCCACGCCGAGGCGTTCGCGATCGCGTAGTAGGCCAGTACGCCGAAGGACGAGAAGCCGATGGCGCCGCGCAGGTCCGCGGTCGCGGCGAGGATCGCGACGACGGCGCCGACCGCGAGTTCGGCGCGGTGCGGCACCTTGTACCGGGGGTGCACGGCGGCCAGGGCGTGCGGCAGGTGCCGGTCGCGGGCCATCGCCAGCGTGGTGCGGGACACGCCGAGGATCAGTGCCAGGAGGGAGCCGAGCGCGGCGACGGCCGCTCCCGCCCGCACGACCGGGGCGAGTTCGGGAAGTCCGGCGGCGCGGGCGGCGTCGGCCAGCGGCGCGGACGCGGCGGCGAGGCCGGAGCCGCCCAGGACGGCGAGGGCCGCGACGGCGACGAGCGCGTACACCGCCAGGGCGATGCCCAGTGCCAGGGGGATGGCACGGGGGATGGTGCGGGCCGGGTCCCGGACCTCTTCGCCGAGCGTGGCGATGCGCGCGTACCCGGCGAAGGCGAAGAACAGCAGTCCGGCCGCGCGCAGGACGCCGTCGAAGGAGGCGTCCGCCCCGATGCTCAGGCGGGAGGCTTCCGCCTGCCCGGACGTCAGGGCCGTGACCACGAAGGCCGCGAGGACGGCCAGGACGACCGCGACGATCACCCGGGTGAGCCGCGCGGACTTGCGCACGCCCGCGTAGTTCACCGCCGTCAGCGCGACGACGGCGGCGGCCGCGACGGCGTTCGCGTGGTCGGGCCGGATGTACAGGCCGGCGGTGAGGGCCATCGCCGCGCACGAGGCCGTCTTGCCGACGACGAACCCCCAGCCGGCGAGGTATCCCCAGAACTCGCCGAGCCGCTCCCGGCCATAGACATAGGTACCGCCGGACGCCGGGTACAGCGCGGCGAGCCGTGCCGACGAGGTGGCGTTGCAGTACGCGACGACCCCCGCGAACCCCAGTCCGAGCAGCAGCCCGGTTCCCGCGGCTCGGGCCGCCGGGCCCAATGCCGCGAAGATCCCCGCACCGATCATCGACCCCAGGCCGATCACCACGGCGTCGGACGTCCCCAGCCGCCGGCGCAGTTCAGGCGCGCCTCCGCCGGCCGGGGGGATGCTCGACGGCTCGCTCATGGTGCGCTCCCGGGCGGTTCGGCCTGATGGCTGCGAAGTCGATATCGGGTAACGATATCTGACTTCGACCCCGGTTCACCGACTCCTCGTGCTGCGCTGCTCTCAGCGCAGGTACAGAGCGGACGGCATGTGGCTTCCACAGTGAGCGGCACGGCCACCGCCGATCGTGTGGGCTCAACACACCCACACGATCACAGCGGTGGCCGTGTCATGTCCGGTCTCGATCAGACCGGGTTCTCCCAATGCGGCTGGAGTGCCGAACGCGTCGGCGGTACCGCTCGCGAGCGGTACCGCCGACGTCAGCCGCCGTCCGCGCGTGACGGGGCGGTGCCCAGCCACGGATCGGCGCCCGGGACCTCGACGCCGATGAGCGACAGCGTGCGCGCGACCGTGTGGTTCACCAGGTCGCCCACCGACTCCGGGGCGATGTAGAACGCGGGCATCGGCGGTGCGATGATCGCGCCGATCTCGGTCGCGGTGACCATCGCGCGCAGATGGCCGAGGTGGAGCGGGGTCTCGCGGACGCACAGCACCAGCCGCCTGCGCTCCTTGAGCGTGACGTCCGCGGCCCGCACCAGCAGGTTCTCCGCGGCCCCGGAGGCGATGGCGCTCAGCGTCCGCACGCTGCACGGCATCACGACCATCGCGTCCACCGGGTAGGACCCGGACGCGATGGACGCGCCGATGTCGCGGAAGTTGTGCACCACCTCGGCGTGCTTCTCGAACTCGGCGTCCGGCAACTCGTAGGCCGCCGTCCGCCGGGCGGCGGGGGACACGACAAGATGCCGTTCGACCCCCGCCGTGCCGAGCATCTCCAGGGTGCGCAGGGCCAGCGCGGTGCCCGTGGCGCCGGACACGCCGACGATGACCCGGCGCGGCGCGGTCACTGCCCGCTCCCGGTGATCGACCGGTTCCACGGGGCGAGCCGTCGCTCCGCGATGCCGATCAGCCAGGTCAGCACCACGGCCGCGGCCATGAGCACCACGACGGCGGCGAACATCCGGTCCGGCTGGAAGCTGTGGCCGGCCTCCACGATGACGCCGCCGATGCCGCCGAGCGCGGTGAAGAACTCCGCGATGACGATGCCGACGACCGCCTTGCCGATGCCGATCCGCAGCCCCGTCATGATCGACGGGATGACGGACGGGACGACGATCTGCCGCAGGATCCGCGCCTGCGAGGCGTTGAACGCCATGCCGACCTCGATCGTCGCGCGCGGGACGTTCTGCACCCCGTTCCACGTGTTGATCACGATGGCGAACACCGTCATCACCATGACCATCGCCATCTTGACGGCGAAGCCCAGCCCGAACCAGAGCACGAAGACCGGGATCAGCGCGATCATCGGCATCGCGTAGCCGGCGATGATGAGCCAGCCCAGCGCCGCCTCCACGGCCCGGAACCGGCCGATGAGCAGCCCGAGCGGCACCCCGACCACGATCGCGAGCAGGTAGCCGGACAGGAACGGCTTGGCGCTCTGCAGCACCGCCGTGTGCAGCGAGCCCTCCTCGGCCATGGTGACCAGGGCCTTCAGCACCGCGCTCGGCGGCGCGGCCAGGATCGGATCGACCTGCCGGGCGGCGACCTCCCAGATCCCCAGCAGCACGATGACGGAGCCGATCGTGATCAGCCGGTCGCGCCGGGAGCGCAGCCGGAACCGCGGCTTGGCGGCGGCGGCCTCGTCCTCGGTGGCCGGGGCGGCCGGTTCGGCCAGCGTGGTCATGCGCGTTCCTCCGTCCTCTGTGCCTCGTCCTTCCGACCGATCTCCTGACCGTGGACGAGCTGCCACAGCTCGTGGCGGCGCGCCGTGAACTCCGGCGAGGCGCGGCGGTCGTCCAGCGACGTCCCGGGGCCGTGGGCGGTGTCGAGCACGCCGTGCACCCGCCCGGGGTCGGGCACGAGCGTGACCACCCGGTCCGCGAGCAGCACCGACTCGTCCAGGTCGTGGCTGACGATCACGATCGTCTTGCCGGTCCTCTCGTGGATGTCGAGCAGCTCGGCCTGCATGCTCTCGCGGGTCTGCGCGTCCAGCGCGGAGAGCGGCTCGTCCATCAGCAGCACGGCGGGGTCGATCGCGAGCGCGCGGGCGATGCCGACCCGCTGCCGCATGCCGCCGGACAGCTCGTGCGGCCTGCGGTTCGCGGCGTGGCCGAGCCCGACGAGCTCGATCGCCTCCATGGCGGCCTCCCGCCGCTTCGCCTTGGACATGCCGCGGGCCTCCAGGCCGAACTCCACGTTCCCGACCGCGGTCCGCCAGGGCAGCAGCTCGGCGTTCTGGAACACGATGCCCCGGTCGAGGCCGCAGCCGGTCACCGGCGTGCCGTTGACCGCGACGGTGCCCGAGCTGGGACGCTCCAGGCCCATGATGATCCGCAGCAGCGTGGTCTTGCCGCAGCCGCTCCGGCCGGTCAGCGCCACGATCTCCGAGCGCCGGACCTGGAACGACACGTCCCGCAGCGCGTGGACCTCGCGGCCGCCGTCGCCGCGGAAGGTCTTGGAGACGTTCCGCACGTCCACGATGACGTCCGCCGCCTGGTCCGCCCCGACGGCGGACGGTGATGGCGCGGTGGTCATTTGGCGGCTCCGTAGTAGCTCGACGGCACCTCGCCGAGCTTCGCGACGGCCTTCTGCCGGTAGGTGTCGTCCACCAGCGGGTCCACCGCGACGGGGGAGTCGACGAGGCCGAACTTCACCTGCAGGTCGGCGAGGTACTTGATCTGCTTGACGGGGATCTCGCCGTTCAGCGCGAGGTAGCCGCCCTCGTGGAACTCCTTGTAGGTCGCGGCGATCATCGGGTCGGACGGCTGGAGCTTGAGGGTCTTGGCGGCCAGCGCCTTCGCCTCCTCCGGGTTCTCGTCCGCGTACCTGATGCCCTCCACCAGCCCGGCGATCAGGCCGGTGATCTGGTCGCCGTTGGCCTTCAGCACGTCCTCACGGGTGATCAGCGCGTACCGGGGGAAGTCGGGGACGACGTCCTTGGCCCGCGCGAGCACCTTGATGCCGTCCCGCTCCGCCTGGGCGGTGTAGTCCAGCGGCGCGGAGGCGGCCTGGACGCGCCCGGACACGACCGACTTGTAGCGGTCCGGCGAGCCGCCCGCGTTGACCAGCTTGACCTTGGACGGGTCGACGCCCGACTGCAACAGCATCGCCTTGGCCACCACGGCGGGCAGCCCGGTCGGGGTGGACACCGCGAGCGTGGCGCCCGACATCTTCGAGAGGTCCGCGACGCCCGGCTTGGCGTACAGCCCGTAGTTCTGCCCGGGCATGGTCGACCCGACGAACTTCAGCTTCGCGCCCTTCTCCGTGGCGAGCAGCGCCTCGCTCGGGTTGCCCTGGACGATGTCGACCTGCTTGGCCAGCAGCGCCGGGAACGCCTGCTGGACGCTCTTGAACCGGACGACCTCCACCTTGACCTTGTGCTTGGCGAAGAGGTCCTTCTCCTCGGCCATCAGCAGGTAGCCGGCGTCGGCGCCGGGCTCGTAGATCCCGTACTTGATCGTGGTGGTCTCGCCGCCGGAGTCCGCGGCGCCTCCGCAGCCGGCGATGCTCAGCAGCGCGACGGCCGCGGCGACCAGAGGAAGGCGTTTCATTTCGTGTCCTCCAAGGATGCGGGGGTTGTGCCGAGCCCGGCGAGGACGTCGGCGAACTTGCGCTCGACCTGTTCGCGCAGCTCCGGGCTCGCCTCTGCGACCGGCGGGAAGTCGGCGAGGCGGTCGAAGGGGCGGACCGCCGAGATGACGGCCCGCGAGTTGTGCGTCTGCCCGTGCGGGATGCGGGGGTCCAGCGGACCGCTCCAAGCGCGCCGGATGGTCTCGATGTCCTCGGCCGGGTCGCACCGCGTGGACATCGCCCAGAGCACGTCGAAGGTGTTGGTCGGGTCGATGTCGTCGTCCACCACGACCACGAACCGGCCCAGGTAGGACCCCGACTGGCAGGACGCGGCGAGCAGCCCGGCCTGCCGGGCGTGCCCGTCGTACGCCTGCTTGATCGAGATGATGTTGAACAGCCGCGCGGCGCCGGCCTCGTGGCACCACACGCCCTGCACGCCGGACAGCCCGGCGCGCTCG
Source organism: Actinomadura sp. NPDC049382 (assembly GCF_040677125.1). Taxonomy (NCBI): domain Bacteria; kingdom Bacillati; phylum Actinomycetota; class Actinomycetes; order Streptosporangiales; family Thermomonosporaceae; genus Actinomadura; species Actinomadura sp. NPDC049382. Next base: position 37,348 of record NZ_JBFARO010000026.1, on the reverse strand, counting down.
ACCTCGTCCCAGATCATCCCGGCCTTCATCACGCACTTGCTGTACGAGAAGTTGGACGGGGGACGGATCGGCGACGCGACCGTCACGATTGGATCGTTCCGGTGGTAGACCCGGCGGATCCGGACCACCGGCTGGTCCGAGCGTCCGCCCGCGTAGTAGCCGGTGAACTCGCCGAACGGCCCTTCCGGAGCGACCTCGCCCGGGTACATCTCGCCTTCGAGCACCAACTCGGCCGAGGCGGGCATGGGCAGCCCGTGCAGCTCCGACTCCACGACCTCGAACGGCGCGCCTCGGTGGCCGCCGGCGTAGTCGTACTCCGACAGGCCGTAGCGCAGTTCGTTGCCTGAGGCCAGGAACAGCAGCGGGTCGTGTCCGCACGAGATCAGCACCGGGCACGGCTCGCCGCGCGCGAAGTACTTCTCCCGGATCTGCCGGCCCTGCTTGCCCGGCGAGATCCACAGCCCCACCCGGTCCGGGCCGTGCACCATCGACCGGTACGTCCCGAGGTTCACCCAGCCGTCGTCCGGGTCGCGCATGATGATCAGGTCGTCGGTGCCGATGTAGCGGCCGCCGTCGCGCTCGTGCAGGAACGGCGCGACGAGCGCGGTGACGTCCACGTCGCCGTCGCGGTGCACGTTCTCCAGCACCGGCCCGCGGTCCACGGTGACCGGCGGGATCGGCTTGTGCGTCTTCATCCGGTCGCGGTAGGCGCGGACGACGTCGAGCGGGTGCTCCGGGACGGGCAGCCCGAGGGTGAGCGCGAGCCGCTCGGCCGAGTTGGTCGCGCCGGAGAACGCGCGGTGCCCGGGCCGGGCGCCGACGAGATCGTCGAACAGGATCGCGGGGCCGCCCTCACCGCTGCGGTGCGCGATGAGCTCGATCAGCGTCCCGAGTTCCAGATGGGGGTCGACGCCGCCGAGCCGGACGAGTTGCCCGGCCCGCTCGATGCGGTCGATCAGCTCGCGCAGGTCGGCGTGCGGCGCGTCGTAGGCGTTGTAGCTCATCGAGCGGCGCCCTGGGACGCGTGCGGGACCGTCCCGTACCGACCATTCTGCTGGTAATTCATGACGTCTGTCCGTTTCGTGGCGTGCTGATGTACGGCGCGTAGCCTGCGTCGGATGGAGCCGGTGGCGGCTCGTCCGTCGCCCGAACGTAGCCGTGTGTTCTGCAAAAGGGAATGAATCGACTTATTTTTCTGAACTACGGAACAACTCCCGGTCAGAGGTCCCCGCTGATCGCCTCGGCGGTGGCCCGAAGGTGCGGCAGCATCGCGTGCACCAGTCCCTGGGCCATGCGCTGGTGCGGCACGCTCACCGCGAGTGCGGCGAGCGCCCGGCCCAGGTGGTCGCGCACGCAGACCGCGACCGCGTCCAGGCCCGCCGCGCTCTCCTCGTGGTTCACCCCGTAGCCGAGGTCGCGGACACTGCGCAGCTCAGCGCGGAACACGTCCGGGTCGGTGATGGTGCGGTCGGTGATGCGGGGCAGGCCGTCCGGGAAGAGCGCGAGGGCGTCCTCGTCGGAGAGCTCCGCGAGCAGGACCTTGCCGCCCGAGGTGGCGTGCGCCGGCAGCAGCGTCCCCGTGCGCGAGGACACCCGCAGCGGGCGGTCGCCCTCGACGCCGTCGATGAAGCGGGTGCCGCTGCCTTCGAGGACGAGCAGGTTGACGGTCTCGTGCAGCTCCGCGGCCAGCGCCTCCATGTGGCGCCTGGCCTTGCGCCGCACGTCGAGCTCGCCGACCGCGGCCAGCCCGATCTCCACCAGCACCCGTCCGGCGCGGTAGCTCTTGGTGACGCGGTCCTGCGCGACGAACCCGCGATACGCCAGGGTCAGCAGCAGCCGGTGGGCGGTCGAGCGGGCAACCCCGAGCTCGTTGCTGACGTCGGTCACGCGGACCTCGCCGCGGTCGCGGATCAGCAGCAGGATGAGCGCGGCCTTGTCGACGGAGCCGACGGTGTAGGGGGGAGGGGGGAAAGCGGGGGAATCCGACATGTGTTGTGTATAGCAGAAAAAGGGTCGCAATTGCGTCCGCATTCTGCAACACCTGGCACGATGTGCTTGCGCTCGACCGGGCGCACAGCACGAGGAGAGTCCATGCGGGAACGTTCCACCGAGCCCGAAGTCGAGGTCCTGATCGTCGGCGGCGGCATCGCCGGCCTGGTCCTCGCGCTCGAACTGCACGACGCGGGTGTCGGCTGCCGCGTGTACGAGGCCGTACCGCGGATCACCGCGGTCGGAGTCGGCATCAACCTGCTGCCGCACGCCACCCGCGTCCTGCACCAGCTCGGCCTGGGCGACGCGCTGGGGGAGGTCGGCGTCCTGACCAAGGAGTCGGTGTTCTTCAACCGGTTCGGCCAGCTCATCTTCCAAGAGCCCGCCGGACGGTACGCCGGATACGAGAACCCTCAGTACTCCATCCACCGCGGAGACCTGCAGACCGTCCTGCTGGACGCGGTGCGGGAACGGCTTGGGCCCGGCGCCGTGGTGCAGGACCACCGCTGCGTGAGCGTCCAGCAGGACGACACCGGAGTGACCGTCTTCTTCCAGTCGTCGGCAGAGGACGAGGAACGGCCGCCGGTACGCGCCCGCGCCGTCGTCGCCTGCGACGGCATCCATTCGGCGGTCCGCAAGCAGTTCCACCCGGACGAGGGAGAGCCGCAGCACTCCGGAATCAACATGTGGCGCGGGGTGACCGTCGGGCGGCCCTTCCTCAGCGGGGCGAGCATGGTGCGGGCGGGCTGGCTCGACCAGGGCAAGCTGGTGGCCTACCCGATCCGGAACCTGCCCGGCGGCGACCAGCTCCTCAACTGGGTCGCCGAGACCCGGACCCCCCGGGCGCAGGGCCGCGACTGGAACCGCGAGGGCCGTCTCGAGGACTTCATCGGCCACTTCGAGGACTGGCACTTCGACTGGCTGGACGTGCCGGCGATGATGCGGGCGTCCGAGACCGTCCTGGAGTACCCCATGGTCGACCAGGACCCCCTCGACCGGTGGACCTTCGGCCGCGTCACGCTGATGGGCGACGCCGCGCACCCCATGGTCCCGCGCGGCTCCAACGGCGCGGGCCAGGCGATCCTCGACGCCCGGTCCCTCCGCCGCCACCTGGAGGCCGCTCGCGACGACCCGGAGACGGCGCTGCGCGCCTACGAGGCCGAGCGCCTTCCGGTGACGTCGCAGGTCGTCCTCACCAACCGGAGCACCCCGCCGGACGTGATCATCCAGGAGGTCTGGCGCCGCACCGGCGACCGCCCGTTCGACGCCATCGAGGACGTCATCACGGCTGAGGAGCTGACCCAGATGTCCCAGCGGTACAAGGAGATCGCGGGCTTCTCCGTCACGGCCCTGAACGCGCTGCAAGACCGCGCATAACCGCGCCGGAGCCGGCCCCGACGGACGCTGATCTGCGGAAAGGGCGAAGCCGGCGTTCCGCCCGCAGGGCCCGCGCATGATCTCCTGCCCGCGGCCGATGCCGCTGCCGTTCGGGGCGCGGGACACGCCGATGATCCACGCGGGAGCGGGCCGGCGGCGCGGCGTCGCATCGGGCTCACGATCCCGGATCTGTTCCGAAGCGCCCGTCTTCGCATCCCTCAACCTCAACCGATTCGCCAAGGACGTCTGAATGAAGCTCTCCACCATCCGCACCGCCGCCGGCACCCGCGCCGTCCGCCTCGACGACGGCAAGCTCGTCGACCTGGGGTTCACCCATCTGGGCGCGCTGCTGGCCGAGCCGGACTGGCGGGCGAAGGCAGCCGCCGCCTCCGGCACCGTGTACGACGCCGAGGGCGCGGACTTCGCGCCGGTCGTGCCGGGGCCGTCCAAGGTGATCTGTGTCGGTCACAACTACTCCAACCACATCAAGGAGATGGGGCGGGAGCTTCCGTCGTATCCGACGTTGTTCCCGAAGTTCGCCGACAGCCTGATCGGGGCCAACGACGACATCGTCAAGCCCGGTGAGACCGACGCGCTCGACTGGGAGGTGGAGCTGGCCGTGGTCATCGGGCAGGAGGTCCGCCGCGCCGACGACGCTCGGGCGGAGGCGGCGATCGCCGGGTTCACGGTCATGAACGACGTCTCGGTGCGGGACTGGCAGTTCCGCACGATCGAGTGGACGCAGGGCAAGATCTGGGACTCCTCCACTCCGGTCGGCCCCTACCTGGTCACGCCGGACGAGGTCGGCGGCGTCCGCCCGGCGCTGCGGGTGCGGACGCTGGTGGACGGCCGGGAGATGCAGTCCGACGACACCGGCACGCTGCTGTTCGACCCGGTCTTCCTGGTCAAGTACGTCTCGACGATCGTGCGGCTGCGCCCGGGCGACCTGATCGCCACCGGCACCCCGGCCGGGGTGGGGCACGCCCGCGACCCGAAGGTCTACCTGACCGGCGGCGAGACGGTCGTGACCGAGATCGACGGGCTCGGCGCCTGCACCAACCGCGTCGTCAAGGACGCCTGATGGCTCGCTGGGCGGTGCGGTCGGCTGGACGGCTCCGCGGCCGGGCGCTGCTTGCAGTGCCCGGCCGCGGGCCGGTTCAGCGGGAGGCTGAGAACCAGCGGTGCGGGTGGCGGGTCAGGCTGTACCCCGCCACGGCCGCCGCGGCGGCGAGGACACCGCCGCCGATCGTCCACCACCACCGGCCGGACGGCCAGGAGAACCAGCCCTTGACGCGCTCGGTCGGTTTCGGCGCCGAACTGGCCGCGGACGGCGACTCGGACGGCGATGCGGGCGCCGCCGCGTCCGGGGCCAGGGTCGCCCCCGCGTTGACGGGCGGGGACAGCGGCGCCTTCAGATTCGCGCCCGCCGGTTGCGCGTCGCCGTCCTTCGCGGTGATCCGGACGTCCGCCCGGATCGGCAGGCCGAGGTCCTGCTCGGGCAGGGTGCTCGCCGACAGCCGCAGGTAATAGGTGCCCGGCAGCGGGTCGTCGGACCACGGCTCGGCCCACGCGCGGACCCGCCGCAGCGTGCAGCGGAGGTCGACCCGTGTGGCGTTGGCGCCGGCCGTCGCGTTCTGCGGGCCGGCCGTGCACGCCTGGCGGCGGCGCAGCCCGTCGAAGACGTCGGCCGTGTACGTCGCGGCGCCGTGGCGGTTCCCCGCCGGCGGCAGCGTGACGGTCACCGTGACCCGGCCGGTCTGCCCGGCGGCGAGCGCGAACGACCAGTACAGATGGTCGCCCGTCGAGGCGGACACCAGGACCGGCTGCCCCGGTTCCACGGTGGTCGCCGTGAGGAAGGACGTCCCGGCGGTGCCGACCGTCGGGGGCGGGGACGGCTCGTCCGCGGCGGCCGGTCCGGCGGACAGCGGCAGGACGGTGGCCGCCAGCATGGCGGCCGGGAGGACGAGCCGGGGGGCGGCGCGCACGGTCAGTTCTCCTTCCAGATGGCGACCCGCCAGCGGGCGAGCCATCCCATGACGAGACCGGCGACCAGGCCGGTCCCGGTGAGCACGACCAGCAGCAGCCAGCCGCGGCCGAGGTCGGGCCCGCCCGGCGCGTCCGAGGACGGCACCAGGTCGACGGTCAGCTCCAGCGGCATGCCGGGCGCCGTCCTCACGTAGGTGGGGGAGGAGAAGGAGTTGCTGACGACCAGGCAGACCGGCCGCAGCTCGGGCCCGCCGTCGGACGTGGGCGACGCGTCCGCCTTGACCTGCCGTTCCGCCCAGCGCAGGCCGGTGGACCTCACGTCGGTGCGTCCACTGCCCGCGTCGGTGCCGCGGACGAGTTCCTGGCCGTCCGTCGACACCGCGCGCAGCAGCACGCCGTGGTCGGGGTTCAGCCGCCGGTCGAGCGAGAGGCTGATGGAGGCGCGCAGTTCCTGCCCGGGAGCCACCTGCACCCGGTACCAGCGGTGCTCGCTGAACCGCTCCCGGTCGGTGTACACGCCGCGCGTCAGCAGCGGCGCGTTGGCGCACTGCGCGCCCCCGGCCACCTGCTGCGGGGTCTGCCGGTAGGTCGCGCCGGCCCGCTGGACGAGCTGGTTGAGCCGGCCGGTCAGCTCCTCCTGGTGCTGGACGGCCGTGTAGGTGCCGCCGGTCGCGTCCGCGATGCAGGTGAGCTGCCGGCGGACCTTCTCGTCCAGGGTGAGCCCGAGGGTGTCCACGACCAGGTGCGTCCCCTGGGCGGCCAGCTTGCGGGCCACCTCGCAGGGGTCGGGCGGTGAGCACGTGTCCTCGCCGTCGGTGATGAGGACGATCCGCCGTGTCGTCTCCCCGGTGCCGAGGTCGCGGGCCGCCGCGCGGAGCGCCAGCCCGATCGGCGTCCAGCCGGTGGGGCGCAGCGTCGCGATCGCCGTCTTCGCCTCCACCTTGTTCATCGGCCCGACCGGGAAGAGCTGCCGGGTGTCCCGGCAGCCGACGGACTTGGGACTGCCGGGGAACCGGTACTGCGACCCGAGCACCCGGATGCCCAGTTGCGTCTCGCCGGGCAGGGCGTCCACCACTTCGTTCAGCGCCTGCTGAGCGGCCGCCATCCGGCTGCGGCCGTCGATGTCGCGGGCGCGCATCGAACCGCTGACGTCGAGCACCAGTTCGACCTTGGGGGGCTCCGCAGGACCCTCGGCACCGCCGTCATCGGCGGTGCCGGGAGGCGCGCCGAAGAGCGTGAGGGCGGCCAGCAATCCGAGCACGCCGCCGCCCGCGAACCATCGTCTGGTGATCATCGGAGAATCCTATTGACGCCCCGCGGCCCCGATGGCCAAGATCGCCAGACTCCGGGCAGAGGGCATCGATCCGGTGCGAGCCCGGCCGACCGTGCAGCTCCGGCCCAAGCCGACTGAAGCGGACGCATGCCGTTCGACCGACGGCTCCTGCTCCGCATGCTCGACGCACCGTAGAAGGACCGCGGCTGGGCCAGCCTGCGCAAAGTGTCGGTTGGGACGCTCGGCGCCCCAACGTCAGTCGACTGGGTTATCCAGCCACCGGCCATGCCGCATGACGGTGCGCCCAACGAATTCGTGAAAGCCGTTCCAGACCTGGATGCGCCTGGGGTGCAGCCGTAGGTAGACGAACGTGCCCTCCGGGGTAGTGCGGGGGTCTGTGGAAACCTCGGCGTAGCGTTCGGCGATGTCAGCGTCGATGTCGAGGACGTCCATGAGCGACGCGCTGGTGTCGATCATGACGGTGTCAGCGGTATCGCCGAGAGCGACCCGCGCGTGCGGGTGGGCTCCGATGTTGGCGGCAGTGCGGCTCTTGAGGCCACGGGGATCAGATGCGCACCATGACCGTCGCTGCCGGTGGCCAGCCACATCTGGAAGCCGGTTTCGAGCCGGTTTCGAGCACGGGCCTGCCGCTCGGCCAGGCTCCGTGGGACCGGGATCGAGGCGAGCTCTTTGTCAACCTGCACGACGATTCCCCTTCACATGGGTGCAAGTTCTCCTCCCCGCCGGGAGGCTGTACCCCTTAGACGAACGGCACCGCGCGCACTCCGACACGTCGCCGGACCATTCGTCAGCGGGGATCGTTCTGCTCGACGTCAGAACTTTCTACGTCCGACCCCTGACCGACGGAGAGGCGCTCGCAGCCCAGCTCCTGGCGGAACAGCCGCCGAACCTCCAACACGATCACCGTGCGCCGCCCGCCGTGCCAGCCGGGCGCCGCCGATACCGGCTGTGGACTCTTGTCGAAGCAAAACTGATCGCCGAGAGGCGGCCGATCCGGCAGGCGCGGTCAACATCGTGCCGAGGTAAACCCGCACCGGGGTGGCGACGAGCCCTGGGAGTGCCGGAATCCGGAACATCGGTGATGTCCCATGTGCGGCGGCTCGTTCGTCTTAGGGGTGAGAGTCCAATGCCCTGGAGGTTGCGATGCAGTACGCCCTGCTGATCTACGTCGTGCCCGGCTCCCACGAGGGGTTGTCGGACGCGGACCGTGACGTGGTCAACGCCGACTATCGCGCTTTGGCCGATGACGACCGCTGTGTCGTCCACGCGCAACTGCAGTCGGTCGAGACGGCGACCAGCGTGCGCGTGGTCGGGGGCCGGACGCTGATGACCGACGGTCCGTTCGCGGACAACAAGGAGGTGCTCGGCGGAATCGGCCTCATCGAGGCGGCCGACCTGGACGAGGCGCTCGAGATGGCCGCGAGCATCCCGGCCGCCCGGCTCGGCGGCACCGTTGAGGTATGGCCGCTGGTCCGGCCATGAGCCTGCTTGAGAAGACCTTCAGGGAGGAATGGGGCCGGGTCCTGGCCTCGCTGGTCGGTTTTCTGGGCGATTTCGACAAGGCAGAGGACGCCGCGCAGGAGGCGTTCGCGATCGCGGCGGAGCGCTGGCCGGTGACGGGCGTGCCGGACACCCCGGGCGCGTGGCTGGTGACGACGGCACGCAACCGGGCGATCGACCGGATCCGCCGGGAACGCACCCTGGCCGAGAAGATCCCGCTGCTGACGGTGCCGGAGGCCGCTGCGATGGACGAGTTCGACGAGAGCGGGATCAAGGACGAACGGCTTGAGCTGATCTTCACCTGCTGCCATCCGGCGCTGCCGCTGGAGGGGCAGGTCGCGCTCACGCTGCGGGCCCTGGGCGGCTTGGAGACCGCCGAGATCGCACGGGCGTTCCTCGTCTCCGAAGAGACCATGAAGCGCCGCCTGTCCCGAGCCAAGGCCAAGATCAAGGCGACCGGGATCCCGTTCGCGGTGCCAAGGGCACACCTGCTGGCGGACCGTCTCGACGCCGTACTGGCCGTCATCTACCTGATCTACAACGAGGGCTACAGCGGCCGGATCGACCTCGGCGACGAGGCCATCCACCTCGGAGGAGTGCTCGCCGCGCTCATGCCGGACGAGCCGGAGGCGCATGGGCTGCTCGCCCTGATGATGATCCACCAGGCCAGGCGGCGGGCCCGGTTCTCCGGCGACGATCTCGTACTGCTCGAAGACCAGGACCGTTCGCTCTGGGACGAACGCCAGATCGCGACGGGGCGGGCCGCGCTCGATCGGGCGATCGCCTTGGGCGGGCGCGGCCCCTATGTCGTCCAGGCCGCGATCGCCTCGTTGCAGACGCGAGCTCAGATCGATTGGACGCAGGTCGCCGCGATGTACCAGAGGCTGGTCGAACTCACCGGCTCGCCAGTGGTCGAGCTCAACCGCGCAGCGGCGCTCGCCCAGGCCGGCGACCCCGCCACGGCACTGCGCGCGGTCGATGACCTCGACCTGGACGGCTACCTCTACTTCCATTCGACCCGAGGCGAGCTGCTGCGGCGTCTCGGCCGCGACGGAGAGGCCAGATCCGCGTACCGCCGGGCGTTCGACCTGGCCACCTCGCCCCCCGAGCGCAGATTCCTGACCCGTCGCCTCGAACTTTTCTGACCCGGGTCGTCCCCTGGGCGCGTGTTCGTTCGTCGCCTGGACATGAGCGACCACTTCTCCCGCCTTCCGCATCGTGTGGTCGCGTCAGCACGTGTTCCGAGACCGCTGCGCACAGACGGCCAGATCTCACCGTAGGCCGTGGCGGCCACTGAAAGCACATGGAAATCCGAGGAGAAACACATGTCGAAAAGCCAGACCGCGATCAACAAGGCGACGTGCAGTCGAGGGGTGCAGGTGGTCAACAGCGGTGATGCGGACCTCATCTCCACGACCTTCGACGAAGTCTTCCACCCGGACGTCCTGATCCGCACCCCCTTGCCGATCGGAAAGACGGGAGTCGAGGCGATCAAAGAGGTGTTCGCCAAGCTCCTCGGCGCCTTTCCCGACCTGCACGTCACGATCGAGGACGTGATCGCCGAGGGGGACAAAGTCGTCTCCAGTAACACCGTGAGCGGAACTCATCAAGGCGAGTACATGGGCACCCCGCCCACCGGAAAGGTCGTCACCTGGAAGGAAATCATGATCGTTCGATTCGAGGACGGGCGGATCGCCGAGAGCTGGGGGGTCGTCGACGTCCTCTCGCAGATGCGACAGCTCGGAGTGATCCCCGCAGGCCCCTCGTGACCTGGCGGCCGAGGTCCTGAGGGGCAGCCGCCGGCTTCGACGAGGCTCGTGAAAAGCTTCTCACGCCAACAGAAAAGACCTTTTGATGAACGTGTTCTTGTGGATCGTCCAGGCGCTCCTAGCGGCCATCTATGTCATGTCCGGCCTGGAGAAACTCACCCAACCGAAGGACAAGTTGGCCGGCAAGTACGCCTGGGTGAAGGACGTATCTCTGGCAACGCTGCGATTCATCGGTGTCATGGAACTGCTCGGCGCGATCGGACTGATCGTGCCGGCCGCGACCGGAATCGCCCCCGTCCTGACCCCGATCGCCGCGACGGGGCTGGTGATCTTGATGCTCCTGGCGGTGGCCATGCACGTCCGTCGTAAGGAGCCGTCCGGAGTGCCGGTCACCGCCATCTTGCTGGTGCTCGCCGCGTTCGTCAGCTGGGGACGATTCGGCCCGTACGGCTGGTGACCATCCCGACCACCACCATGTTCACGACCACCAGCCCGAACGCCGAACACGCCGCCCGAGCCGAACCGGCCCGGCACACCCGCCAAAAAGTCGCAGGCCATGTGGCGGGGTGGCATCCCAACTCACATTCCGAGGGGCTGTGTGGTCGTACCAATGAGAAGAGCACTCAGCGACATCAAGGAGGACATAGATGAGTGACTTTGCGGTCATCGCTGACCGCGTCCAGATCGAGGCGCTGCGCGCCGAGCACGTCGACGCGCCCATGCTCGGCGACTACGACCGTTTCGCGTCGTTGTTCACCGAGGACGCGGTGTGGCAGCTGCCCTTCGCCCATGTCGAACTCGTCGGGCGGGAGAATATCCGCGCCGGGATCGAACGGCTGCAGCATGCGTGGGAGTTCTGGGTGCAGAACTCGCACTCGGGCACGATTCACGTCGACGGCGACACCGCGACCGGCCGGGATTACGTCTTCGAGATCGGTCGCCAGCGCGACGGCAGGTCGGTCGTCATGTACGGCCTGTTCCACGACCACTACAAGCGCACATCGGACGGCTGGAAGTTCGCCGAGCGCGTTCTCGAGCCCAGGTACCTCGACACCACTCCACTGACGGGCGGACCGCCCCAGGGATCCTGGAGCGACCACTGATACTCCAGCCAGGCTGGGTGATGACATGGCTGGTTGGCGGCTCGCCGTTGGCGGTGAACGTCGCCCATCGGGATCGGGAAAACCGCCAGTAATCCAGCAGCCAGGTCGTGAATGCAACACCGGCTCCCGCCGGGCCCCGCGTACCCTGGGGCCCGGCGTTTCCGTGCAGAGTTTTCGAGTTACCGTTCCGCTACGCCGATGCGCCCCCCCTCCGGGCCCTAGTGCGTTTGGTCTGGAGCGCGGATGCACGGCGCATTTCGTCGCGCACACGATGAGCGCACGCGAAGAGCGAGAAGTGCCGCTGGGCTGGAATCGGGGGTGCGGTTGTGAGGATCCACAGACCGGTCGGGCGGTGGGTTGCGCCTGCCCTCGACCTCAGGGACGTGCCCCGGGCGTTCGTGCTGATGGGTTACGAGGTCACGACCAGGGTCGCCACGACCGGGGCCAGGTAGAGCACCGGGAAGGGCAGGGTCTTGTACGAGCGTGCGCGCAGCACGGTGGCGATGGCGCCGAGGAAGTAGGCCGTCAGGCCGATCGCCGCGGCGATCCCGACCGCCGGGACCGCGAGGCCGACCAGCAGGCCGATTGCGCCGGCGAGCTTGGCGGCGCCCAGCCAGGTCCACCAGGTGCGGGGGACTCCGTAGGCGATGAGGGGCTGGACGACGAAGTCGGCGCGGCGCAGCAGGGAGATGCCGGAGAAGCCGACCCAGGCGGCGGTGGCGGCGGTGACGGCGATCAGGGTGGTGGACAACGGGGTCTCCTTAAGGTCAGCTACAAGGACGTTCACTTCTCCAGCCCCGGGGACCGGCGAACGTGACAGCCCCAACGGAGAAAGTTCGGATCAGTCAATGGTTCGCGCGAAGCGCGGCGCCCCGTCCGTCCCGGTCGTGACCGCATACGGGCCGCCATGATGGTGCGGGCGTGCTCGGTGACCGGGTCGGCGGCCCAGTCCCACCAGGCGGCACGGCGCAGCCGGTCCACATCGTTCGGGACCGTAGGCGTAGAGCACGTTGCGGTGCTCGAAGTCGGTCGCATGGTCGGGAGACAAGGAAGTCCTTCGCAGATCGGTCGGCGTCGCAGCGGGCCAGGGGCGGCAGGGCGCAAGCGGCGGTCCGGGCGCCCTGAACTGGTCCCACCCTCCGTCAAGGCGCCGTTCTTGATCAACGTGAACTTCGTAAACTGATCGATAACCCGGCTGTTATGGATCGGAACGAGGTGCGAGTGGAACTGCGGGACATCGAGATCTTCCTGGCCCTGGCCGAGGAACTGCACTTCGGCCGTACCGCCGAGCGGCTGCACGTCTCCCAGGCCCGCGTCAGCCAGGCGATCAAGAAGCAGGAGCGCCGCATCGGCGCCCCGCTGTTCGACCGCACCAGCCGCAGGGTGCGCATCACCCCGGCCGGAGAACACCTGTACCGGGAGCTCAGCGCCGGCTACCGCCAGATCATGGACGGGATCGAGGCGGTGTCCGCCGCCGCCCGCGGCACCTCGGGGACGCTGACCCTGGGCGCCATGGGCCCGCAGGCCTGGATGATCCAGAAGGTCGTGGAACTGTTCCAGACCCGTTACCCGGCCGCCCGGATCCGCCACCGCGACATCAACCCGATCGACCCTCTCTCCCTGCTCCGCTCAGGTGAGATCGACCTCGGACTGCTGTGGCTGCCGATCCGCGAACCGGGTCTCACCGTCGGCCCGGTCACGCACTCCTCCGCGCTCATGCTCATGGTCGCCGACACCCACCCCTTCGCCGGGCGCGAATCGGTATGCCTGGAGGACTTCGGCGACTGCACGTTCATCTCGCCCAAGTCCGCAGTCCCGGCATACGTCGAGGAGGTCTTCCAGCCCTCTCACACCCCCGCCGGGCGTCCCATCCGACGCGGGCCGCAAGTCGCGAGCTGGCACGACCAGTTGACGGCGGTGAGTTCGGGGCAGGCCGTCGCCGCGACCGTGGCCGAGGCCGCCCGCTTCTACCCGTGGCCCAACCTGGTCTACGTCCCCGTTCGTGACGCCCCGCCCTGCCGATGGGCTCTCGTCTGGCGCACCGCCAACGCAGGCCCGCTCCTTCTAGCCTTCGCCCAAACCGTCCGCGACCTCGACACCACCGACGCGCAGGAGTGACCTGGCCATCCTGTGACCAGAAGTCACCGACGCGCGGGGTGTCGCTGCGGCCGTTGCTGGACGGGCTGCAGGCCGGTGTCTAGTCGATCTTTAAGGGCCTCCGGCTCACGGCGTCCGGGGCCAGAACCTCAAGAGGCAGCGCGATACCTAGCGCAGCATGAGCGGGTATCCGGATGCGTGGCGGGGCTGCCGGTCAGGGAAGTGAGGCGGGCAGGTCGAAGGGGGCGAAGTGGTCGGCGCCGATGAACGAGGTGATGTCGGCGATCTGGTGGCCGCGCAGGGTGAGTACGGTGATCGACCAGCCGTGGTGCGGGCCTACGGCGTCCTGGCCGAGGTAGAACGCCACGGCGGGCTGCCCGTTCGCGCTGGTCACGAGGTGCCGCCAACTCGGGCATCTGGTCATCGGGACCTGGACGGCGAAGTCGACGACCGCCTCGATTCCGCGGTACCAGTGCGGCATGGGCGGCATCGACCAGGTGACGTCCTCGGTGACCAGCGCGACCAGCGCATCGGCGTCGCCGCGTTCCAGCGCCGTGGCGAATCCGCTGACGGCTTCGCGTACTCGTGCGTCCTCGACCGTCCGCAGCGTGTGCTGCTGGGTCGGAGTGGGCACCTTGGCGGCGATCACCCGGCGGGCCCGTGCCAGAGCGGAGTTCACCGATGTGGCCGAGGTGTCCATCATGGTGGCGATCTCTGCCACGGAGAAGCCGAGGACCTCGAACAGCAGCAGCGCGGCCCGCTGGTTTCCCGACAGGTGCTGCAGCGCGGCCACAAAAGCCAACTCGACGGCTTCGCGCTGCTCGTAGCGTGCGTCCGGGCTGCTCGCGCCCGGTGCGAGGCCCGCATCGGGATAGGGGCCGAGCCAGGCGACATCGGTCTGCGGGGCGGCGTCGATCACGGCGAGGTCGCCGGCGGGCCCGAGATCGACCGGCATCGCGCGCCTGCTGCGGGACTTCACGGTATCCAGGCAGGTGCGGGTGGCCACGGTGTACAGCCAGGTACGCAGCGAGCTGCTGCCCTCGAAGCGTGCCAGCCCGCGCCAGGCCCGCAGCAGAGCATCCTGCAGAGCGTCGTCGGCGTCGTGAACCGAGCCGAGCATGCGGTAGCAGTGGGCGTGCAGCTCCCGGCGGAGCGGGGCCACCAGGCGAGTGAACGCAGCGTCGTCTCCGTCGCACGCCAACGCCAGGTCGCCGCCCTCTGATGCGGAGGCCGCAGCCGGCCCGGAAACAAATTGGCTCACAGGAGACGATTCTGCCGCACGGCGAAAGTCTCCTCTGCCGACCGGACTCACCCGTCCGCCCTACGACGTGCACTTACGACAGGAGACCATCTGACATGAGCGAGTCGGCACCGAAGACACACCCCCGCCGCGGGACGGGCATCTGGCCGTTGATCCACAGCGAGCGGGCGGCCCTGGCGGCCGACCTGGCGGAACTGACCGGCGCGCAGTGGGAGACGCCGTCGCTGTGCGCCGGGCTGACGGTGCGGGAGGTGCTGGCGCACCTCACCGCGGGGGCGAGCCTGACCCCCGTGCGCTGGATGGCGGGCGTGATCCGCTGCCGGTTCGACTTCGACAAGCAGGTGGCCATGCGGCTGACCGAGCAGATGGGCGCGACTCCGGCCGAGACGCTCGACCGCTTCCGCCGCGTCGTCACCAGCACCACCAAACCACCCCTACCGGCCACGGCGATGCTCGGTGAGACGATCGTGCACGGCGAGGACATCCGGCGGCCGCTGGGCATTCGCCGCGCGTACCCGATCGAGACGCTCACCCGGGTGGCCGAGAACTACCAGGGCTCCGACCTCGTCGTCCTCGCCAAGGGCCGCATCCGCGGCCTGCGACTCGTCGCCGTGGACGGACCTTTCAGCATGGGCTCCGGGCCGCTGGTGTCCGGTACCACCCTGGCCCTGACCATGGCGATGACCGGACGCGCGACCTACTGCGACGATCTTGAGGGCGACGGCGTCGCGATCCTGCGCGACCGCTGCTGACCAGCGTGACCGTGCCGGAGGCCATGTAGGCGGATTGTTGCAAGCTCGGTCATAGCGCATGGCGGACGCTGGAATTCCCGCTACGGGCGGCAGACGCTCTGCGCTGGTCGATAGTGACGGCGGGGTGCCCAACGAGGCGATCGGCCGCCGCTACCTGACCCCTCAGGTAGCCGCCGACAGTTGGGTGGCCCGGTTCGACGGCAGTGGTGTCGACCTGGCCCCGGCGGGGCCTGATGGGACGCCCGGGGCCGCCGCCGACCAGATTGATCGGCGTCCTTGATCAATCGGGCGCGCACGCGGATCGCCGAACACTGCCCGACCGACCCGGCCTGGTGCAAGATCTCAAAACGGAAGCGGCGCGTCCTGCCCGCCGCTCATCCGGTTCTGCTCCCAGAGGAGATGAGAAGTGCTCACCACACGCGATGGACAAGGCAACCGCCCGCGCCGGCGCCTCGGCCGCGCCGCCGCCGGGGCGGCCGCGGTCGCGGCCTCCACGGGCGCGCTGACCTTCGTCGCGCCCGCGACCGCTCACGCCGATTCGATCCACTGGTTCAACAACCAGGCGACCGGCCGCTGCTTCAACTGGCCCAACTCGAACTGCGCCTACCCGGAGAACAACAAGATCAACGTCCATCCGTGGCGGGACGGCACCTACGAGCTGAAGTGGGTGCGCGGCGGAAACTGCTTCGACGACAGCGACGCCTACGGCTTCCGCCTGTTCCAGTGCAACTCGAGCAAGTTCCAGAGCTGGTACCTCCACCGCTGGAACGACGGCACCACGCAGATCAAGAACCAGGCCACGGGCCGGTGCGTGGACGACAGCTTCGTGTACGGCCTGCGCACGTACGCCTGCAACTCGACGGAGTTCCAGAGCTGGTTCGGCTGGTGATCGCGGCGGCGTGACGGGCGTCCCGACCAGGGGCCGCCGGGGCGCCGCCGCCGAACAGCCGTCTACGGGGGCGGCTCCCGGGCCTCGACGCGGCTCGGGAGCCGGCCGGCACGCACAGGGCGGGGCCGAAGGGTACATCCACTACTTTTGGACATCTCTGACTGTTGGAGATGTCTCGATGCCCCCCACGCCGCCCGGTGAAGCCGGGATGAACGAGCGGTGGAACACCCCCGAAGCTGTGCGCCAGAACGCCCCCAGCGCTTACCAGCTCCACCTTTTCCTGACGCTGGCCGACGAGCTGCACTTCCGGAGGTCGGCGCAGCGCCTCTTCATGTCCCAGGGGGCGTTCTCCCAGCAGATCAGCGCGCTCGAACGCCGCCTCGGCCTGCGCCTGGTCGACCGCACCACCCGGCGCGTGACGCTCACCCCGGCCGGGGCGGCGCTGATCCCGTACGCGCGCGCGGTCGTCGCCTCGACCGACCGCTTCCTCCAGGCCGCCCGGCAGCACCTCAACGTCGCCTCCAAGCGGATGGTGATCGGTGCGTTCGAGTCCATCACCGCGATCCCGCCCGTAGCGTCCATGATCAAGGAGCTGGGCGACCGGATCGACGGCCTGGACATCCAGATCGTCCGCTCCGGGTTCGCCGGGGGCGTGCACGCGCTGTTCAACGAGGAGGTCGACGCGGCGTTCGTCGCCCTGCCCGTCCCCGAGGGGATCCAGACGCTGCCGCTCGCGAGCGGCGAGCGCTGTGCGGTCATGGCCAGCACGGACCCGCTCGCGGACAGGGACGTCCTCTCGCTGTCCGACCTCTCCGACCGGCCCGTCATCGGGTTCTCGCCGGACGTCCCCAAGGTGTTCCAGGACTACTGGTCGGTCGACCCGCGCCCGGACGGCGCCTCCGTCCGCTACACGTCCCACCGCGTCACGGACTACGAGTCGGCGCTGGCCGCCATCGCGCTGGGCGCCGGCATCCAGCTCGTCCCGACCGTCGCCCGCGAGCTGTACCCGCGCCCGCACGTCTCCTACGTGCCGGTGGACGGCCTCCCACCGTGGACGATCGCGCTCGCGTGGCTCCCCAAGAACCGCGACAGCGAGCCCATCGCGACCCTCCGCGCCATCGCCCACGCCGCGATCCAGCTCACCCCGTCGGCCCCCTGACGGCGCGGGGCCTCCTCAGGGGCGGGGAATGCTGTTCTGCAACCTCGGCTCACGCGTCCCGTGTGCGCTGCGCCCTGCCGGCAGTGCCAGAGCGATCGGGGAGGGGTTGCCGCCGCCGCGCGGCAGGGCGTGCGCGGACGTGTTCGCCGGCTGGCGCGCCGCGACCGCACGGCGGTTCGCGGCCGAAGGACTCGAATCACCGGACGACCTGGCGACCTTCGTGTTCGCCGCGTTCGAGGGGGCCCTCATCCTGAGCCGCACCGGCCACGACACCGGCCCGTTGCACGTGACCGCCGGCATCGTCGCCGAGACGATCCGACAGCGCAGCCGGAAAGCCCGATGATCCTCGCCGGGTCCGGCGGCCAGTAAAAGTCCGGTCGAACACCGCCTTCACCGACGACGCCATGCTCGGCATGGTGCTGCGCCTGCGTGCCCAGGCGTGGCGAGACACGCCCGCCAGGTCACGACTGGCTGTTCTGCTCCTCCTCGCGGGTCTGCACGGCGAAGCGGGCGCGGCGGTGGGCCGCGACACGTTCACGGGTTGCGCATCGGCGGGAGCAGTAGCGGCGTTCAGGTCCGCTGCCCTGGTTGATGAAGACGTTCTGGCAGCTGGGAGATGAGCAGATCCGGCCGGGCGGCCGCTGCCGGTCCCAGACCAGGACGGTCAGGGCCATGCAGGATGAGGCGAGGAGCCACTGGCCCCAGGGGGCGTTGTCGTTGGTATCGAGGTGCGGATGCCAGGGCGTGCTGCCGTCGTGCGAGGTCAGGCGGAGCGGCCCGGTGTGCTCCCGCAGGAGGCGGTTGAGGACGCCGGCGGCGGCGTCGACGTGCTCGGCGGCGAAGACGTCGCGGAGCAAGGCGGCGGCCGCACGCATCTCGGTGATATCGGCGGCGGTGAGTTCCGCAGGCTCGGACTCGCCGTAGGCCTCGAGTACGCCGGCGACGGCCGCCGGGTCGGGGCGGTCACCGGCGAGGGCGTTGATGAGCGCGGCGGCCCGCCGGGCCATGGTCAGCACGGAATGGCGGGTGGACCAGTCGCCGCTATCGGGTCGCATGGATCGAATGTAACGCATATTGCTGTTTTTTGAGTTACCTCCGTATCGTTGCGCCGGTGAAGCGGCGCTACTCGTTGTACTCGTACCTCGCCGGGGCAGTGGCGGCCCGTCTCGGAGACGACATGTCCGGGCCGGCGCTGATGCTGGCGGGATTCGCCTTGACCGGGTCGAGCACGGATGCGTCCTCGCTCCTCGCGGGCATCACGGTCTCCGCCGCGGTCGGGGGGCCGGTACTCGGAGCACTTCTGGACCGAGCGGGACGACCCGGCCGCATGCTGGGCGGAGCGATCGCGCTGTACGCGGCGGGCCTGGCCCTGATCCTGCTGGGGCTCGGCCACGTCCCGTTCACCGTCACCATCGTGATCGCCGTGGTGACCGGACTGCTGGGACCGGCCCTGTCGGGCGGGTGGACCGCCCAGCTTCCCCGGGTGGTGACCGGCGACCGCCTGCCTCGGGCGAACGCGCTCGATGCCATGACCTTCAGCGCGGCGAGCCTGGTCGGCCCGGCTCTCACCGGCGTCGCCGCGGAGGCGCTGGGAGCCCCGACGGCCGTGGTGGTGTCCGCCGTGCTCATCGCCTTGGCGCTCCCGGCCGCGTGGAGGCTCCCCGCCCGCCCCGCCCGAGCCCCGCACGCCCAACCGGCCTCACTGATCAGCGACCTCGCCGCGGGCATGCGAGTCATCGCCGGGAAGCGCCTTCTGGCGCGAGCGACCCTCGCCTCGGTGGTGTGCTGCACCACGCAGGGCATGCTGACCGCCTGCCTCCCCCTGCTCGGTGAGCGCGTCCTGGGCGGACCCAACCAGGGAGTGATGCTCCTGTCCTGCTCGGCGATCTCCGCCTTGGCGGCCAACGCCCTGCTGGCGCGGTTTCCGCGTGCCATCGCCCCCGACACGATCATCTGGGTCAGCGCGCTGGTCCAGGCCGCCGCGCTGGCCCTGGCCGCTGCGGGACGGCCGGCCCTGCTGATCGTGGCCGTCATCATCGCCGGGATCGGCGAGGGACCCCAACTGGTCGCCCTGTTCGCGATCCGCCACCGGGAGGCCCCGGAGAACCTGCGCGGCCAGATCTTCACCACCGGCGCCAGCCTCAAGATCACCGGATTCGCCGTGGGAGCGGCGATCGCCGGGCCGGTCGCGGCCTGGTCCCTCCCCGGCGCCCTGACACTCGCATCAGCCCTCGCGGTCGCGGCAGTCCCGGCAGCCCTCGCCATCCCCGTCAGCAACGTCGATGCCTGGAGAGAGGAACCGGCGGATTCCGGTCGGATGTCCTAGGGAATGCCGTTCGTGGCCGTGGGGGACGACCCGGTGTGGCGCGAGACGCTCACCGACCTGGTCATCGCCCCGATCGCCGACCGCCCAGTCTGTGCCATCGAGGGGGAATCGACCGCCTTGTTTGATCTTGTGACACGATCGCGGGATGCTGCGACTCACCGATTTCATCATCGACTGCCCGGACACGATGAAGCTGGCGGCCTTCTACTCCGAGGTGACGGGTCGTCCGGTCAAGGAGGGCAGCAACGGGGACTGGGCCGGTATCCAGTTCGGCGAGATCGAGCTGGCCTTCATTCGTGTCGAGGACTATCGCGCCCCGCAGTGGCCCGACAGCGAGCACCCCAAGCAGTTCCACCTCGACTTTGAAGTCGACGACATTGAGGCCGAACAGGACCGGGTTCTGGCTCTCGGCGCGACCCTGCAGCAGGACTTCATCCGCCCGGACGGCTACGGCTGGCGCGTCTACACCGATCCCATCGGCCACCCCTTCTGCCTCTGCCGCAACAAGGGCGTCATCTGGACCGACCAGGGTCTCGTCTGGCCCGAGCGCAACTAGATCTACAACTGACGATCATCGTTGACCCCTGGGCGTCTCCGGCCGCTTTTGTTCACCTCGCCGCGAGGTGGTGCGTGGGTCGAGTGCGAACGGTTCAGTGGTTTTGAAGTGTGGCCAGCGTGCGGGCCGCGGGCGTGAGCGCGCGGCCAGGCGTTGGTGATCGGGTCCGGGTAGGCCGCCCAGGTCGTCATCAAGGTCGGCCAGTAGGTCGGCAACCACCTCGGCGGCCAACTCGGCGGCGTCGGCCGTTGGGCCGAGTTTGCTGCGGGCCGCGTCCGCTCGCGGTGGGGTGAGCCGCTCGACCGCAGCGGCCAGCAGTCAGGGCGGTCCCGAGGAGGTGGCGACGGCGCCGTCGAACGCCAGCCACACCAGGTCAGGGCAATACCACACGCCGGTCTGCACGGGGCCGATGCCCTCGACCGGCGTCACCTGCGGGTGAGGATAGCCTCCGCCCGCCAGTTCCCCATACAAGATCAGATCTTGTCCGGCCGCGCGGGCCGCTGCCGCCGCCGCTGTCGCCAGTACCGGCCACAGACGCGTCACCCCGAAGGACGCCTCAAGCCGGTCCTCGTCCAACAGCCCGCGCCGTCCGACCATCGCTGACCAACGCGAGATGGGCGCCGTGCACCTTCTCCTCGGCCACCCGGCTCCCGCCGGGCAACGGCCCGTCGCCGAACCGCTGCGGGATCTTCGGATACCGCACGGCCTGACCTCCGTTCCGCGCCCGGACGCCCTGCGATCCGGCCGGGACACTCTGGCGGGCAGCTTCTCCGACGCCCATCTGGAGATCAACTTGTTTTCAAACGTCCAGTTCAGGGGCTTCGCGTAACCGTGACCGACAGGGCACCTCAGGGGCAGGAAGCGGCGGGCCGTCTCACTGCCTCAAAGGGGGCTAGATCAGTTAGATCCGGGCATTTGCCGAGCTCGCGCTGGGGTAGGGCAGCCGTTGGCGAACGACACGAGGAGGAGGCGAGGGAGGAGGGCGGCATGTCGGGGATGCAGTTCGGGATCTTCACGGTCGGGGACGTCACGCCGGACCCGACCACGGGGAGGGTGCCGTCGGAGGCGGAGCGGATCAAGGCGACCGTGGCGATCGCGAAGAAGGCCGAGGAGGTGGGGTTGGACGTCTTCGCGACCGGTGAGCACCACAACCCGCCGTTCACGCCGTCGTCGCCGACCACACTGCTGGGATTCATCGCCGCGCGAACCGAGCGGCTGCTCCTGTCGACGTCCACCACCTTGATCACCACCAACGACCCGGTCAAGATCGCTGAGGACTTCAGCGTCCTGCAGCACCTGGCGGACGGGCGGGTGGACGTGATGCTCGGGCGGGGCAACACCGGCCCGGTGTATCCGTGGTTTGGGCAGGACATCCGCATGGCGGTGCCCCTCACGGTGGAGCATTACGGGTTGCTGCGCCAGTTGTGGCGCGAGCCGGTAGTCGACTGGTCAGGAGAGTTCCGTTCGCCGTTGCAGGGCTTCACGCTGGCGCCGCAGCCGTTGGACGGGGTGCCCCCGTTCGTCTGGCACGGTTCCATCCGCACCCCCGAGGTCGCCGAACTCGCGGCCTTCTACGGAGACGGGTTCTTCGCCAACCACATCTTCTGGCCGGCCACGCACACCGAGCGGATGGTGCGGCTGTACCGGGAGCGCTACGAGCACCACGGCCACGGCGCCCCCGACCAGGCGATCGTGGGCCTGGGCGGTCAGGTGTTCATGCGCCCCAAGAGCCAGGACGCCGTCGCCGAGTTCCGGCCCTACTTCGACAACGCCCCGGTATACGGCCACGGGCCCTCGCTGGAGGAGTTCACGGCGCAGACCCCGTTGACGGTCGGCTCACCGCACCAGGTGATCGAGCGGACGCTGGGGTTCCGGGACTACGTGGGGGACTACCAGCGGCAGCTGTTCCTGATCGACCACGCGGGCCTGCCGCTGAAGACGGTCCTGGAGCAGTTGGACCTGCTCGGGGAGGAGGTCGTGCCGGTGCTGCGCAAGGAGTTCGCGATCGGCCGTCCGGAGCGCGTCCCGGACGCCCCGACGCACGAGTCGCTCGTCGCCGCGGCCCGCGGTGAGTCCCCGGCCACCGGCGAGGCCAGTGGCCCGGCCGGCGACGCCGCGCGCGCCCGACGATCGGGACCGGATCGGCGGGGGGAGCGGCCATGACCACGCTGATGGTGGTGAGCGGCGGGCTGCGGGAGCCGTCCTCGACCCGGTTGCTGGCCGACAGGATCACCGGGGCGGTCACCGACCGGCTCTCCCGCGAGGGGACGGAGGCGACCACGTCGGTGGTGGACCTGCGTCGATTCGGACGGTCGATCATGGATGCGATGCTCACCGGGTTCGCCGGGGCCGAGCTGGAGGAGATCTTCGAAGCCCTGGCCCGGGCGGACGGGCTCATCGCGGTGACCCCGGCGTTCAACGCCTCGTTCAGCGGGCTCTTCAAGTCCTTCTTCGACGTGCTGCCCGAGGAGACGCTGTCGGACATGCCGGTGCTGATCGCGGCCACCGGCGGCACCGAGCGGCACTCGCTCGTCCTCGAGCACGCGCTGCGACCGATGTTCTCCTACCTGCACGCCGTGGTGTCCCCGACCGGGGTCTACGCGGCGACCGCCGACTTCGGCACCGGGGACGGCGGCGGGGAAGCGGCGGCGGGACTGAGCGAGCGGATCGGGAAGGCGGCCGCCGACTACACGCGGCTGCTGCTGTCGTGCGGTCCGCGCACCCGCCGCGACGCCTTCGCCGAGGAGCTGTCTCAGATGCAACGGCTGCTCGGCAACGCCGGTGGGTGACCCCGTCGCCGACCAGTCTGCCTAACCCGGGTCCTCGGAGACGCCCGAGCGAGCGGTCTGGTCGTCCGCGGGTGGTGAAGGCTTGCGAGTGCAGGGGTGCTGGCAGGCCTGGTTGATACCCGGCAGCGGATGCGGGTCCACGGTGGCGGCGGTGCGCACGGTCGCCAGCGCGATGAGCCCGCCCGCGCCGCACACTGCGGCGGCGATGAGCATGGCGCGGGAGAAACCCGGGCCGAGGGCCTCTCCGGGGCCGGCGCTGATCCCGGCCGCGGACGGCAGCACCGCGACGGCGAGCAGCCCGGCCATCCGGGAGATCGCGTTGTTGGCCCCGGAGGCGACTCCGACGTGCCGTTCGGTCACCGAGGCCAGCACCGTGGTCGTCAGGGGCGCGACCGTCAGCGACAGCCCGATCCCGAAGATCACCACCGCTGGGAGCACCGTTCCGGCATAGCCCGCGCCCGGCACGATGCGGGCCATCAACGCCAGCCCGGCAGCGGCCACCAGCGGGCCGGCGGTCATCGGCAGCCGGGGCCCGGTACGCTGCGCCACCGCGCCCATCCGCGGGGAGGCGAGCAGCATGATGACGGTGGTGGGCAGCGTGGCCAGCCCGGCCGCCAGAGCCGAATACCCCAGGCTCTGCTGCAGTTGCAGCGTGAGCAGGAACAGCGCTCCGCCGAGCGCGGCGTACACCGCCAGGGTGGTGAGGTTGGCGCCGGTGAACTGCCGGGAGCGGAACAGGACGGGTGGCAGCAGCGGCGCCGCCACCCGCGCCTCGACCAGCGGGAACACGACGATCGCGGCGGCACCCGCGGCGGCGGCGACGATGGTCGCCGGCCGCCATCCGCGGCTCGGCCCCTCGATGAGCGCGTAGATCACTCCGGCCAGACCGAGCGTCACCAGGGCCGCGCCGGCGACGTCGAACCGGCCGCGGCTCCGGCTGGTGGGGTCGCGGCTCTCGGGCAGGTGCCGCAGTGCCATGACCAGTGCCGCTCCCGCCAGCGGCACGTTGATCCAGAACACCCACCGCCAGGAGACCGCGTCGACGAGCCAGCCCCCCACGAACGGGCCCAGCGCCGAGGTGACCCCCGACATCCCGGCCCACAGCCCCACGGCGCGGCCCCGGTCCTGCTCGCGGATGCCCGCATCGATCAACGCCAGACTGCCGGGCACCAGTGCCGCCGCCCCCACGCCCTGAACCAGCCGGGCGATGATCAACGTGCCGCCGGTGGGCGCCAGCCCGCAGGCGAGCGAGGCCAGGGTGAAGAGCACCAGACCGCCGATGAACACCCGCCGGCGGCCGTAGCGGTCTCCGGCCGCGCCGCCGGCCAAGAGCAACGCGCTCAACGTCAGCAGGTACCCGTCCAGTACCCACTGCTGCTCGGCGAGACCGCCGCCCAGGTCCCGGCCGATCGCGGGCAACGCCACGTTGACCACCGTGCCGTCCAGGAACGCGATGCCCGACCCCAGCACCGTCACCGCCAGCAGCCACCGCGCTTGCGGCGAGCCCAAGGGGACCGGGTCGGCCACGCGACCGGACGCCGCGCCAGGGCGTTTCCTGTCGTGCAGCGCGCGACGAGCCCTGCCCATCAAGGCTCCAGCAGCCGAAACGCAAGGTGAGTGGTGCCGACGAGGACCCCCTTGTGCAGCAATTCAAAGATCAGTTCCTGACGCGTCCAGCGCCACGGCGGCGGCGCCATGCCCCTGGACGCCAGCAGCCAGCAGTCGGTGCCCACCACCATCGTGAAGTGCGCGACGACGGGAACTCCGCGCAGACCGAACGAACGCAGCAGCCCGCGCGGCACACCCCATCCCGTGCCCCATGTCCAGTGGACCAGGTCAGAGAACCGCCGTCTCTGTGCCTCGTCGATCGCCTCGACACCCAGCAGACCCGCGATGAGATCGCCGGGGCTTGTGCTGCCCTGACGACCGCGCAACCTCATCTCCACACGCTGCCCTGCGGTCATCACCGCCGTTCCGGCCAGCCCCGCGAAGATTCCCCGCCCGAGGGCCGCGAAGACTTCATCCGGGCGGGGGAAGAGTGGAACAGGCTTGGACTCGACCCGCCGCATTTTTGTGCTCCCAGAGCCTGAATACTAAGCGAATGTAAGATCAAGCATTCGTTTGACCTGCCCGCGCTCGCAAGTCGTAAACGGGGAGTGAGTGACTTTGATCTCAAAGGACGTGTCCATCTGATTCCGCTGGCGGAAAGACTGTCTCCAATGGCCGCCAAGACCGCGTCAAAGGCGGGGATGCGGCCTGCGGAGGCGACCGCGCGGGCCCAGTTCCTGCGGGGAACTCGCAGGTGGCGGCAGGCCGGGTCAGACGACCCCGATATGTATGGGGCGCCTGGTCAGGGGCGCGGAGTACACCGTGGAGCCTGCTCGTGTTGTGGGAGCTGGCGGGTCGATGCGCCCCTGCTCGGCGAGCGCGTCCGCGCTCAGCGTCGCGTTTCAGAGCGCAGAGCAGGTCGGTGCCGATGTCGAGGAATTCACCGTCCGTGACCCGGCCCTGCCTCTGTAGCAGCCCGCCGCCTTGCCGCCACGTGCCGCTGAACATTTTTCCGGCACCGTCGCCGACGTGGACGGAATGGTTTGGAGCAGCCCTTTAAATCGCGGATCGGTTCAGGCGGTCAAAACAATGGAGTTCAACGTGCGTGCGTCGCCCACCCATCACGTTGTTCATCGACAGGACACGATCCAACATCCGCCGGCTTGCCAGGGCGCGGGTCGGCCCGGCGGCTGGGCGCCGCCGGGCCGGGCGTGCGGGAGTCAGAGGCCGAGGGTGACGGGGATGGAGAGCGGGCCGATGGTGAAGAAGGACGGGGAGTAGGGGACGTCGTCCGGGTCGATGGCGAGCGCGAGGTCGGGCAGCCGCCGGTACAGCGTGGCGAGCGCCAGCCGTCCCTCCAGGCGGGCCAGCGACGCGCCGATGCAGTAGCGGGGGCCGTGGCCGAAGCTGAGGCGCGTGTTCTGCTCACGGGTGATGTCGAACTGGTCCGCGGTCTCGCCGTGCTCGGCCGGGTCGATGCCGGTCACCTGGTAGACGACGCCGACCGCCTGGCCCTTGGGGATGTCCACCCCGGCGATGGTCACGTCCTGCGCGGTGAAGCGCCAGCTGGTCATCATCACCGAGTGGCGGTAGCGCAGGGTCTCCTCGACGACGTCGTCCCACCGGTCCTCGGCCTTGGCCAGCGCCAGCTGGTCGGGGTGCTGGGCCAGCGCCAGGATGGCGTGGCCGAGCATGTGGACGGTCGTCTCGTGGCCGGCGACGAGCATCAGCCACAGCACGCCGACCAGTTCTTCGGTGGTGAGCCTGTCCCCTTCGTCCTGCGCCTGCACCAGGCCGGACGTGAGGTCGTCGCCGGGGTTCTCCCGCTTGCGGTCCACCAAGTCGTGCAGGTACGCCTGAAGGGCCTTCTGCGTCGCGAAAGCCTCCTCCGGCGGTGTCGTGTGCGCCAGCAGCGCGGCGGTCCAGTTGCGCATCCGGGTCCGGTCCGCGGCGGGGACGCCGAACAGTTCGCAGATCACCCACATCGGCAGCGCCTCGGTGAAGGCGGGGACCAGGTCCACGCCGTCGCCGGCGGCGATCACGTTGTCGAGCAGCTCGTCCACGATCTGCTGGACGCGCGGCTCCATCGCCTTGATCCGCGCGGGGGTGAAGGCCTTCCCGACCAGGCCGCGCAGCCGCCGGTGGTCGTCGCCGTCCTTGGTGGACAGGTGGCCTCCCTGGACGACGGCGCGCAGCGGCCAGTCCTCGGGGATCGTCCCGTCGTACAGGGCGGGCCAGTTCTCGGGCTCCCGTAGGAAGGTCCTGTTGTCTCCGGCGAGGATCTCCTTCACGGCGTCGTGGGTCAGCGCCAGGTAGGCGGCGACGCCTCCCGGGAACTCCACTTCGACCACGGGGGCGATCTCGCGCAGCCGGACGCAGGTGTCGAGCGGCTTCTCGTCCGCGGCGGGGAAGGAGGGCAGGGGCATTGGCATGTGATCCCTAGGTTGGGTGCGGGGGGTTGGGGCGGCGTCGGCGGCGCGGGAGCGGATGCGTTCAGCGCCTGGACGCGGTCTTGGTGAGGACGTGCTCGACCATGGTGATCAGCACCTGCTTGGCCGAGGCACGGCTGCGCACGTCGCACAGCATCAGCGGGACGTCGTCGTCCAGGTCCAGGGCGATCCGCACGTCCTCGGGGTCCTTGCGCTCGGCGCCGTCGAAGCAGTTCACGGCGACCATGAACGGGGTGCGGCGGTCCTCGAAGTAGTCGACGGTCCCGAAGCAGTCGGCGAGGCGGCGCACGTCGGCGAGCACCACCGCGCCGACGGCGCCGAGCGCCAGCTCGTCCCACATGAACCAGAACCGCTGCTGGCCCGGCGTCCCGAACAGGTACAGCACCAGGTCGTCCGGGAGCGTGATCCGGCCGAAGTCCATGGCCACGGTGGTGCTGGTCTTGCCGTCCACGCCGGTGGTGTCGTCCACGCCGACGCTCTGGTCGGTGAGGATCTCCTCGGTGCGCAGCGGGCGGATCTCGCTGATCGAGCCCACCATGGTCGTCTTGCCGACCCCGAACCCGCCCGCGATGAGGATCTTCGCGGCGGTCAGCTGGCCGCCCCCGGCGGCGCCCGGATGCCGGACGGCGGTGTCAGAGTGCGCGTAGTCCATTCAGCAGCTTCCTTAGTACGAGCTCGTCCGGGACGTCGCCGGTGGGAGTCGGTTTCAGCACCCTGAGCGCGTTCTCGTCGCGCAGGTCGTCGACCAGGACCCGGACGACGCCGACGGGCAGGTCGATCTCGGACGCCAGGTCGGCGAAGGTGATCGGCCGCCGGCAGATCGCCAGCAGCCTGCGGTGCTCGGGGTCGAGCCGCACCCGCCGGGGGACCGGCACGCCGGTCGCCTCCAGCACGGAGATCAGGTTCAGGTCGAGGCCGTCGTCGCGGAGCCGGGTCCGGCCCCGCGTGACCGTGTAGGGGCGAACGACGGGGCCGGCGTCCCCGTCGAGCCATCGGTCATCGCTCATCGGTCACCCCGGCCTCACCTGGCGCCCGTTCCCGATAGCCGGGGAATGAACGGCGGCCGCTCGGCCAGCTCCTCGGCGAGCTGGACCATCCGCAGCACGACCGCGCCCGCGTCCGCGTCGGCGTGCGCCAGCACGGCGAGGCACGCGTCCTCGCCCGCCGGCACCATGAACACCAGCATCGTGTCCATCTCGATGACGCTCTGCAGCAGCTCACCGCCGTCGAACCGGCGGCACGCGCCGCGGGCGAGCCCCTGCATGCCCGCCACCAGCGCGGCGAGATGCTCGGAGTTCTCCCGGCCGACGCCGGACGAGCAGGCAACGACCAGCCCGTCCCTGGACAGCAGGACCGCGCCGCTCACCAGCTCCGCCCGGCCGCCGATGCCGTCCAGGCGCCGGCGCACCTCGTCGGCCGTGATCGATGGTTCCGTCAACGTTCGTCCTCCTCGTCACGTCCGGTGGGCGGGACCGACGGCGGTTCGCCGCGCCCGCGCCGCCACCCGCTCTGCATCGAGGCCATGACCGAGCTGGCGCGCTCCGGCGAGCGCGCGCCGCGTCCGGGCGGCCGCTTCTCGTCCCGGGCGGGCGGTGCGGTGTCGCGCAGCTGCGGCGCCAGGTTCTGGCGGCGCACGCGGCGCGGCATCCCCGCGTGGGTGCCCTCGGCCGTGGACGACGCCGCCCGCGCCGGCTGCGGCTCGGACGGAGCGCTCGGCTCGGCCGCCGGACCGGGCGGCGGCATGCCGAGGGGGTCGCCGTGGTCGCCGTCCGGCGGCTCGGTGCCGCCGGCGCGGTGCCGTCCGACGGGGTCCATCGCGTTCTCCTGCGTGTCGTGGCCGATGATGTCCAGCGGCCCGGAGCCCGCCGGCGGGACCGTCGCGTCCGCGGCGGGCAGGTCCGGGACGTTCGCGGGGGCGTCCACCTGCTCGGTGCCGGTGCCGCCGGCGCGGCCGACCTGGTCCGGCGAAACGACGAGCGAGTGCGGCAGCAGCACGACGGTCTTGATGCCGCCGTAGGCGTTCGGCTCCAGCGCCACCTTGATCCCGCGCCGGTGCGCGAGCGTCCCGACGACGAACAGCCCGAGCTGGTCGCCGTGGGTCAGGTCGAACTCCGGCTCGCGGCGGAGCTGCTCGTTGACGGCCGCCAGCTTGTCCGGCTTCATGCCGAGGCCGCGGTCCTGGATCTCGACCACGAAGCCCTGGCCCACCAGCCCGGCGTCGACCTCCACCGGCGTGTTCGGCGGCGACAGGACGGTCGCGTTCTCGATCAGCTCCGCCAGCAGGTGGATCACGTCGGCGACGGCTCCGCCGACGATGCCCTCCTCCGCCGTGCTGACCACCTCGACGCGGGCGTAGTCCTCGATCTCGCCGATGGCGCCGCGCAGCACGTCCAGGATGCCGACCGGGTGCCGCCAGCCGCGGCCGGGCGCGGCGCCGGACAGGATGATCAGGCCCTCCGCGTGCCGCCGCATGCGGGTGGTGAGGTGGTCGATGGCGAACAGGTCGGCGAGGGCGTCGGGGTCGGACGCCTTGCGCTCCAGCGTGTCCAGCATCGCCAGCTGCCGGTGCAGCAGCGACTGGTTGCGCCGGGCGAGGTTCTGGAACACCTGGTTGACCGCGGCGCGCAGCTCGGCCTGGCGGACGGCGGCCTCGACGGCGGTGCGCTGCACGGACGAGAACGCGGACGACACGTTGAAGACCTCGGCCGTCCGGCCGACCTCCAGCGGCGGGGCCTCCGCCGCCACGTCGACCTCGTGCCCGCGGCTCAGCCGGCGCACGACGTCGGGCAGCCGCTCCTCGGCCATGGTGCGCGCGGCGCCCTGGAGGCCGAGCAGGTCGCGGCTGATGCGGCGGCTGAAGCGGAACATCAGGAGCGCGGTCAGGGTGATCGCGACCAGGCCGACGACGCCGATGAGGACGAGGCGCAGCAGCGTCTCGTCCGAGGCCGCCTTGGCCTCGGCGGCGTTCTGCGCCCGGGACTTGCCGAGCGCGCCGTCGATCTGCCCGATGGAGGCGCCCGCGACGGCCTTCCAGTCGGCCGCGGAGATCCGCAGTTTCGCGCCGGGACGGGTCGCCAGGATGCCGTCCTCCACCGCGGTGAAGGACCTCTCGGCGGGGGACGCCAGCGCCTGCTTGAACGGAGCGGCGATGGCCGGGTGGAGCTCCGCGAGGTTCGAGCTCTCCAGGAACCGCCGTTCGTACACCAGCCTGCTGACCGCCGCGTACTCGCCGGCGGTCATCCGGCGGCCGTCGGCGAGCACGCCGCCCACCAGCGCGATCTCCCGCCCGCGCAGCTCGATGCCGCGCGACATGGCGGCGGTGTGGGCGGACTGCTGGAGGCCGTCGCCGGCCACCAGCACGTTGACGTACTGGAAGTGGGCTTCGAGGACGTCGTTGTAGGCGTTGAACGCCTCCAGCCTCGTCAGGGCGCGGGAGTCGACCTGGCTCCGCAGCCCGCCGATCCCGTTGAGCCTGTCCATCAGCACCGACAGCCGCTGCTTCATCGCGTCCGTCAGCGTGGCCTGGAACTTCTCAGAGTCCACAGCCTTGTTCATCTGGACGATCGTGCCGTCCATCTTCGCGCGGACGGCGTCCAACGGCGTGCGCGGCAGCCGGTGGTTGCGGCTCAGCCAGGTCACCGACTCCTGCCGCTCCTGGGCCAGGGTGACCAGCATCGGCTGCGCGGCGCCGCCGTAGATCTCGTTGGTGGTGTCGAGGTCGCGCTGGTTGACGGCCTTGGACGCGGTGCTCTGCGCCGCGAAGACCCACAGCGTGACCAGGGAGACCATCGGAACGATGATCAGACCGAAAAGGGAGAACCGGATCGAACGCCGGCGGCGTGGGCTCCTCACCGGGCGAAACGGCCGAGGTCAACGCGGATATGACAGACGTGGACGTTCATGGTGTCTCTTTCAGGCTTGGCGGGCACCGGACGACCGAACTCGGGCTACACCGTGCCACAAGTTTGATCATGTGTCTGGAATTCCATGTATCTTGGCGGACCGCCGATGAAAACATGTTCCGGCGTTCGGCGGTCCCCGAACCCCGCCGATGTCTCGGAAGAGGAGAAGCCACGTGACGCCGCTGCGAGGCGATTCGACCAACCGGCTGGATTGGCTGATCGACGGGCTCGTCGAACGGGTGCCCCAGGTGACCAAGGCGGTGGTGCAGTCGGCGGACGGGCTCCTCATGGGTGCGTCCGCCGGCCTGAGCCGGGAGGACGCGGAGTACCTGTCCGCCCTCGCCGCCGGCGTGCAGAGCCTCGCCCAGGGCGCGCGGACCCAGTTCGGCGCGGGCCAGGTGCACCAGACGATCATCGAGATGCAGAACGCCTTCCTGTTCGTCACCGCGGCGGGCGAGGGCGCCTCGCTGACCGTGCTCTCCGACAC
The DNA here is from genome assembly GCF_040677125.1 of Actinomadura sp. NPDC049382. Taxonomy (NCBI): domain Bacteria; kingdom Bacillati; phylum Actinomycetota; class Actinomycetes; order Streptosporangiales; family Thermomonosporaceae; genus Actinomadura; species Actinomadura sp. NPDC049382. The sequence continues at coordinate 6,114 of NZ_JBFARO010000026.1, read as the reverse complement.
CAGCGCGGATCCGGCGCAGATCAGCTACGAGATGACCCTCCTGGTCGGACGGGTCGGGGAGCACCTCGCGTCCCGCCCGCGGAACCACGCCGCCCCCTGAACCCGGTCGCGCGGGAGGGGGCGGTCGCCGCCCCTCCCGGCCCGTCCGCGAACGCTCGCGGACGCACTCCGGAGCCGCGACCGCGCCACCGGCGACGGCCGACCGGGAGCGGGCCCTAGACCTACGAGGAGGCAGCGAGAGAGTTGTGAAAGGGCCATCCGGGCTCGCTGAAGGCCGGCTCCTTACACCGGTGTGTTGGGAGAGACGGCAGTAGCCGCTCTCGCATCTGCCGGGCGGGACAATGCCGATGAGGGGTGTAGGCCAGCGGCCATCGTAAAGCCGGTTCATTTGGCGACGCTGTATTCGACCTGATCACCGTTACAGCATGTGGGGCAGCGATTCAATCCTGCCCTGGGCCTTGTATTCGGCGATTCTGTGATCGTATTTCCGTACCGATCGGTGCCGCATCCAACCGAGGCGTTAACGCCTCTCGTCCGCCTAGAGTCGTGTACTGGAAAACCCCTGCATTGACGGCTTCGCAACCTTCACCCGCGCGGCCGCGCGGCCCTTTGCATCTGGTGCTGCCGGGCCGTCGCCCCCCCGAGGCCACCTCCTTGATCTCCGCGCTCACTGCCGGGACATCGGGCCGCCCGAGTTCGTCTCCCGGACGGTGTCCTCCTGGTCGCGGCGCAGTGCTCTGACCTCCGCACGGAGCGCGGTGATCTCCTCCAGCAGGGCCGTGTCGGACTCTCGCCGAGCACGGTGGACGATGGCGGCGATCGCCTCGGCCTGCTCCAGGTCGTCGTCCTCCATGGCGCGCACCACCACGGCGATGAACAGGTTCAGCACCACGAACGTGCAGATCAGGATGAACACCACGAAGAAGATCCACGCCGAAGGATGGTGCCGCATCACAGAGCGGGCCACCTCCGACCATGCCTCCCCGGTCATCACCTGGAAGAGGGTGAACAGGGAGACGCCCAGATCGCCGAAGTACTCGGGGTTGGTCGCGCCGAACAGCTTGGTGGCCATCACCGCCGCGACGTAGAGCACCAGGCCGAGCAGCACGGCGATCGAGGCCATTCCGGGCATCGCCCCGAGCAGGGCCGACACCACCCGGCGCAGGCTGGGGACCACCGAGACCAGGCGCAACGCCCGCAGGACGCGCAGCGCGCGCAGCACCGACAGGCCGCCCGAGTGCGGCACCAGGGAGATGGCGATGACCGTGAAGTCGAACAGATTCCACGGCTCCCGGACGAACCGAACACGCTGGACGTAGATCTTGGCCGCCAACTCGGCGACGAACACGCCGAGCGCCAGACGGTCCACCGTGTGCAGAACGGCGCCGTGCCGGTCCAGCACCGACGGCACGGTCTCCAGCCCGAGCGTGACCGCGTTGACCAGGATCACCGCGACGATCACACGCTGGAAGTGCCGCGACTCCACCAGGGAGGCGACACGTTCGCGAACTGGCGTTCGATGGCCTCGCCGATCCTCCGGCCCCGACCCCGCAGCGGCGTCGTCCGTCCGCGATCGCGGGCTCAATCCGTTCTGTTGTCTCCTGTACCGCGGCGGCACGTGGACCCCGGCCTCCTCATGCCGCTCGATGGGCGTCCTGGCGGTTACTACTACACTTGTAGCACGTCCGTCGGAGGCCCTTCAGCAGTTCGCCGGATGGAGTCGTGATCATCACATTCGGAACGGACGCGACGGCGAACGGCAGGTGTCCGGTGGCCACGACGTACCTTGGATAGCTCGACGGATGGGGGCTGGACATCGAGGCCAGAGGCGGGCTCGTGAGCGCCAGGATGCGGCCACATGGGCTGGTGGTCGCCTCCGCGGTGGTCACGGTGGTGGTGATCGCGGACGTGCTGGTCGGCGGCCCGCTGAGGCATCTCGACGGTCAGGTGTTCGCCGATGGCCTGCCGCCCCGGAGCGGTTACCGGCACTTCTTCTGGCGGACGGTCGTGAACGCCGGCCAGTACTGGCTGGTCGGCTCCCTCGCTGCGCTGACCTCGCTCGCAGTCGCCTGGCGGCGGCGCAGCGCCGCACTGGCGATCCGTGCCGGGGTCTGGCTGGTCACCGCCGAACTCCTCGTACGGGGAGCCCAGATCGTATTCGCCAGGACGCCGCCCCGCACCGGCCGAGACGCGCTGCTCGCCGATGGGTTCCTGTCCTTTCCCTCCGGCCATGCCGCCAACGCCGCCGCCTGCCTGCTGTTCATGACGGCCCTGGTCGGCGCATCCCGCGCATGGACGATCGCCGCGCACACCCTGGCCGCTGGGGTCGCCGTCGCCGTGGTCACGCTCGGCTACCACTGGCCGACCGACGCGATCGCCGGCTGGGGACTCGGCATCCTCCTTGCCTGTGCGGGCCGGGCCTTCGCCGTACCGCAAGGCGGATACAGTCCAGCCGGTCGATCCGGCCGCCTCTAACAGCGGTCGGCAGCAGGTAGATCACATACGGAACCACGGGGAGGCGCCGCCCGTGAGATCTCACCTGTGGTCGGCGACGCCCGGGCCCATCTGGTGCCGGCTCTGCTCCTCGTCCACGGCCTGGTAGATCTTGGACTTGAGGCCCTCGGGGTCGGGGACGCGCTTGAGCCGCAGCATCCCGTGCTCGGAGGCGGACTGGACGTCGAGCGTCCCGTATCGCCAGATCCGCTCCCACAGCGTCACCCGGAACGACACGTCGTTGACACGGACCAGCGGGATGCTGTGACCGGTCTTGGTCAGGAACCCGCTGCGCTTGTAGATCCGCTTGGTGGTGACGATGTACATGGTGCCGCGCCATCGCAGAAGCGGGATCAGCCAGAACCACAGCGAGAGGATCGCGGCCACCCCGAGGACGACGTAGTCGGTGATCCGACCCCAGTACTCGCCGGACGGGATGACCCACAACAGCGCGCCCGCGACGATCCAGATGAGGCAGAGGATCACGAACTCGCCGACCATCTCGGTCCAATGCTGGCGAGTGGCGTGCACCAGGGATTCGTCCTCAGCGAGATACCGGTCAGCAAAACCCATGCCGCGCATCCTGGCACACCACTCCGGCGACGTATACGGCCATGCGGCCAACCTGCAAGGACCGGTCATGCCAGGAAGGGAACCAAGAGTGCCATGGGGGCGCACAGCAGGGTCAAGGCGGTGCCGTAGGCCACCAGCCGCTGCCAGAGAGGGGCGACCGTCGCCGGCCCGAGCAGGCGTTGCATGCGGGAAAGGACGGCGGGGTTCCATCGGAGTGATCATGGCCGGCGTCCTGATCGCCGCGACCGGGCAGGTGCTGGCCGTGCTCGGGCACCACGCCCCCGAGGGCCTGGACGTCGACGCCGTGGCCGGTGAACTGGCCGCCATTGGCGGTGTCCGGAACGTCCACGACCTGCACCTGTGGACGCTGACGTCGGGCATGCACCCGCACAGCTCAGGCCGTGAGTCAAGCACGCCCCCACCGGCTGGCAGGCTGGACCCGTGACCATCGCGTTGCCCGCCGCCTGCGCCGCGGCGTTCGCGCTCGCGCTGCTGTCCGCAGTGGCCGGGTTCGGCGGCGGCGTGCTCCTGCTGCCGGTGTTCACCGCGCTGTTCGGGCTGCGGTTCGCGGTCCCGATGCTCACCCTCACCCAGCTGTCCAGCAACGGCAGCCGGGTCTGGCTGAACCGCCGCGACCTGCACGGGCGGCTGATCGGCTGGTTCGCCCTGGGCGCGGTCCCGTTCGCGCTGGCCGGTGGCCTGCTGCTGGCCCACGCTCCGCTGGCGCCCCTCCAACGCGCGCTCGGGGTGTTCCTGATCGGCGTGGTGATCTGGCGGCGCCTCAACCCCCACCCCCGCAAACCCAGCGACCACGCTTTCGCCGGGGTCGGCGCCGCCTCCGGGCTCGGCTCGGCCCTGCTCGGCTCGGTCGGCCCGTTGACCGCCCCGTTCTTCCTGGCCTACGGCCTGGCCCGCGCCGCCTACATCGGCACCGAAGCCGCCGCCGCCCTCACCATGCACCTGACCAAACTCACTGCCTACGGCGCCGGTGACCTGCTCACCACCAAAATCCTCCTCTACGGCGCCGCCCTCACCCCCGCCACCCTCGCCGGCGCCTGGACCGGCAAGAAGGTCGTCGACCACATCAGCGACCGCGTCTTCGTCCACCTCGTCGAAGCCGGACTTATCGCTGCCGGAATGCTGTTCCTGATCGGCCTATGAACCAAGTTCGACCCCCTGACGCTGAAGAGCGTGGTCATCCCCTACCTGAGGCGGCGGCGCGTATCCCGCACACGATCCCCGAACGCAGCGATCAACTGGCCGCCCGGGCAAGGTGTGAGCACCCGCCGTCAGCTGCCTGGAGCAGGTGCCGCGAGGTCCTTCCTCCTCGATGGGGTGGGGTCAACGCGCAGCGCCGCAGATTTGGGTAAGTGAGGGGTTTTGATAGGCGGCGGCCAGGCACCGGCCCTGGAATTGCTGGGCGAAGGCGTTGGGGTGCAGCGACTCCTGCTGGTAGCCCTGGCTGATCTTCATTCCGGCGGTGCCGAAGCGCACCCACTCCATCTGGCTGCCCAGTTTGCCGGCGTCTTCGCTCGGGCCTGCCTGGCGGGTGCCGTTCTCGCAGAGGGCGTGGCCGTCCAGCGCGTGGAGCATGCTGAGGAAGGTCACATTCTTGTCGGTGGCGACCTTCTGCAGCATCGTGTCGATGGCGGGCGTCAGAGTGTCGTGCATGAGGTCGAAGTCGGCGTCCCACAGCGGGCAGCCGCCGACGAGTGTCCGCTTGGTCTTGCCGCCCCCGGCCTCGGGGAAGATGTCTCGTACCTCGGCGCTGGTCGGTACCGGAGAGGGGTAGGACTGCAGGATCAGCTTGTAGTTGCCGGTGGATGATCCGGCCGCGTTCATCACCTGGCGGATCTTGTCGATCACTTTTCCGACGTTGGTGGCGACCTGCGGCAGTTGAGCGAGGAGGCGGTCCCCCTCGCCGGTGGCGGCGCATGAGGGCCTGCTGTTCATGTACTGATCGGTGCAGCGGCGCAGGAAATCCGACACGTTCATGTCGTTGCCGCCGATCGACACCACGATCAATTTCACCTGGTGAGTGGCGGCCAGCGTTTGCAGCAGCCGCGCCTGCGATGCCTTGTTCTCCTTGAAAGGCTCGCTGAGGACATGCTCGGTCTCGGCTCCCGAGCAGGCCAGATTGACCGGAGTGAGCGCGACCTGCCGGGTGCCGGTAATCTCGGCCACATCCGAGCGGTGGCATCCGGTGGTGGTGGGGTGTCGGGGGTCGACCGCGGTGCCGTCATAGACCCCCTTCGGGTCATAGCGGCAGATGGTCGCGAAGCGGTAGGCGGCTCGATCGGTCCCGCCTCGGGTGCAGAACGCCGCGGCGGCAAGATTGCCGTTACCCCACCAACGACCTGCCTCACCGGAGATGAAGCTGTCTCCCAGTGACACCGCTACCGGCCCTGCCTGCGGCGCAAGGGTCCCCCCGCTGGCGGCTCTGGCCTGGGGGCCCAAGGTCGAGAAGGCGGCCGAGGCGGCCAGCATCCCGGCGATGGCGGTGGAAAGTGCGGCGGTACTAGGACGTTTGCTGCCTTTGGTCATGAATGGAACCTCCCATGCAAATAAGGATGAAAGCCGTTCCTCCGCTCCCTGATCCGAAATCACGAAGGGCGGATAACTGCGTTAAGCGGACGACTTGCATCCATGTCATCACACACAGTAGCGATGGTGAGGTCAGCTGAACGGAGCATGTTTTCTGACGGCCGGGATATCGCACTGTGCATCGCTCGCCAGGAAATCACCGACATTCCCGGAAAAAAAGGACGGAAGCGCGCCGCTTCGACGCTCGAGGGGCGACCCGGCCCTGGTCCCTGGAACCCTGAGGAGAGCCGTCTTTGATCCCGTCGCCATTTGAGATGAGCAGGGTGTGGCCCGCCGGTACTGAGAACGACTCTTGGGATCACCTGCGCGTCAGGCGCGGCCTACCGCGGGGCCGCTCGATACCGTTCCAGTGACCCTTTTTCATCGGTCTGGGGAGATGGTGATCACGAAGTGATCGCGATGCTGGCGTTCGGCCGGTGAAGCGAAGAAGCCCCTGTTAGACGG
>NZ_JBFARO010000025.1:0-94527 GCF_040677125.1 Actinomadura sp. NPDC049382 | reverse complement strand
GCGCGCCTCCGCCCGGCGGGCGCTCCACCCCCCCGTGGTGGTGCGGGGTGTTTTCGCACCCGCTCCCGTGGGGCGGCCGGGGGGGGGGGGGGGGGGCCCCCCCCCCCCCCGGCCGCCGTGCAAGGAAGGAGGTGAGGCGTGGCGGCCTACGTCATCCGGCGCCTGCTGGTGAACGCGTTCGTGTTCCTGCTGATCAGCGTCGGGATCTTCGTGCTGGTGCGGGTCGCGCCCGGCGACCCGGTCCGCATGATGGTCGACCCCGAGCAGATGCGCGGCGGCGGCCAGGCGTTCATCGAGGCCAAGCGGCACGAGCTGGGGCTCGACCGGTCGATCGTCGTCCAGTACGGGAACTGGCTGTCGGGGGCGCTGCACGGCGACTTCGGCTACTCCTACGTCGGGCACCGGCCCGTGTCGGCGGTGCTCGGCGAGCGGGTCGGCCCGACGCTGCAGCTGATGGGCGCCGCCCTCGCGGTCGCGCTGGTGGTGTCGGTGGCGCTCGGCGTGGCCGCCGCGGTGCGCCGCAACACGTCCGTCGACTACGGCGCCACCGTCCTCGGCCTGGCCGCGGTCTCGGTGCCGCCGTTCTTCCTCGGCATCGTCGGGATCTACCTGTTCTCCCTGAAGTGGGGGGTGCTGCCGTCGGCGGGGATGACCACGCCGGGCGGCGGCGGCCCCGCCGACCAGCTCCGGCACCTGATCCTGCCGGGGCTGATCCTGGCGTTCGTCACCGCCGGGCCGTTCACCCGCTACGTGCGCGGCGGCCTGGTGGACGAGCTCGGCGCCGACTACGTCCGGACGGCCGAGGCCAAGGGCGCGTCGCGGGCCCGGGTCGTGCTGCGGCACGCGCTGCGCAACTCGCTGATCCCGCTGATCACGGTGGTGATGTACCAGATCCCGCAGATGCTGGCGGGCGCGGTGGTGATCGAGCAGGTCTTCGCCTGGCCGGGCATGGGGCAGCTCGCGGTCAGCTCGATCGGCCAGCACGACTACCCGGTCATCGTCGGGTTCGCGTTGTACGTGGCGGTGCTGGTGCTGCTGTGCAACCTGATCGCGGACGTCCTGTACGCCGTCGTCGACCCGAGAGTGAGCCTGCGATGACCACGGCGCAGAAGCGGACGAAGGTCCCCCTGGAGAAGAGGCCCGCGGCCGAGAAGGCCGCCGCGTCGGCGTCGCCCCGGGCGCGGGCGGTGCGGCGGTTCCGCCGCAACCGGCTCGCCGTCGCCGGGAGCGTCGTGCTCGGCGCGGTGGTGCTGGCGTCGCTGCTGGCGCCGTGGATCGCCGGGCACCCGAACGCGGTCGACCTGGACGCGGTGCGGCAGGGGCCGTCCGGCGCGCACTGGTTCGGCACCGACCCCTCCGGCCGCGACGTGTTCGCCCGCACCTTGCACGCGGGCCGGGTGTCGCTGCTGGTCGGGCTCGCCGCGGCGCTCGGCGCCGTCCTCGTCGGCACGCTGTTCGGCTCGGTCGCCGGGCTGTTCGGCGGCATCGTGGACAGCGTGATCATGCGGATCGCCGACATCGTGATGTCGTTCCCGACCGTGGTGGTCATCCTGGTGCTCGCCGGGATCGTCGGGCCGAGCGTGACCGTGCTGATCGTCGCGATCGGCCTGACGCAGTGGCCGGTCGCCGGCCGGGTGGTGCGCGGCGTGACGCTGTCGCTGCGCGACCGCGAGTACATCCAGGCCGCCGAGGCGTCCGGGGCGAACGCGTGGTGGCTGATCCGCAAGCACATCGTGCCCGCGGCGCTGGCGCCGGTCACGGTGACCGGCACCCTCGCCGTCGCGCAGGCGATCATGCTGGAGACGACCGCGTCCTTCCTCGGGCTCGGCGTCCGGCCGCCCCAGGCCAGCTGGGGGAACATGCTGAACGACGCGCAGAACCTGACGCTGATCCAGACGATGCCGTGGCTGTGGATCCCGCCGGGCATCGCGATCGCGGTGACGGTGCTCGCCGTCAACTTCGTCGGGGACGGCCTCCGCGACGCCGTCACGCCGGGAGGACGCACATGACCGCGCGCACCGGGCCCGGGGGCGGGCCGCTGCTGGAGATCGAGGACCTGGTCGTCGAGTTCGCCGGCGACGAGGAGACCGTCCGGGCGGTGGACGGCGCCGGGTACACGGTCGCGCCCGGCGAGACGCTCGGCGTGGTCGGCGAGTCGGGGTCGGGCAAGAGCGTCACCGCGATGTCCGCGCTCGGGCTGATCAGGCCGCCGGGCCGGGTCGTGTCGGGACGGGTCGTGTTCGACGGGTCCGACCTGCGCGCCATGCGTCCCCGCGAGCTGCGCAGACTGCGCGGCGGCCGGATCGCGATGATCTTCCAGGATCCGATGACCGCGCTGAACCCGGTCGTCACCGTCGGCGCGCAGATCCGCGAGGCGCTGCGGCTGCACCAGCCGGGCATGTCCCGGGCGGCGGCCCGCAAGAGGGCCGCCGAACTGCTGACCCTGGTCGGGGTGCCGGGCGCGGAGCGGCGGCTGAAGCAGTACCCGCACGAGTTCTCCGGCGGCATGCGGCAGCGCGCGATGATCGCGATGGCCATCGCCAACGACCCCGACCTGCTGATCGCGGACGAGCCGACGACCGCGCTGGACGTGACCGTCCAGGCCCAGGTGCTCGACCTGCTGCGGCTGACGCGGCGGGAGACCGGCGCCGCCACCGTGCTCATCACCCACGACCTCGGCGTGGTCGCCGAGCTGGCCGACCGGGTCGTGGTGATGTACGCGGGGCGGGTCGTCGAGCACGGCACCGTCGCGGCGATCTTCGACTCGCCCCGGCACCCGTACACGCGGGGGCTGCTGGACAGCCTGCCCGCGCTGGACGGCGACGCCGGCGAGCTGACCCCGATCCCGGGGTCCCCGCCGCTGCCGGGCGAGGTCGCGGAGGGCTGCGCGTTCGCGCCCCGCTGCCCGATGGCGCGGGACAGGTGCCGCGCGGAGCGCCCGGAGCTGACCCGGTCCGGGCCGGGACGGGCGAGCGCCTGCCACTTCCACGACGAGATGGCCGAGGAGGAGACCGATGACCGAGCTTGACGCGGCGCGGCCGGACCGGGCGCGGCCGGACGAGGTCCTCGCCGTCACCGGCCTCGCCAAGCACTTCCCCGTCCGGTCGGGGCCGCTGCGCCTGCGGACCGGCAGCGTCCACGCGGTCGACGGCGTCGACTTCTCGCTGCGGGCGGGGCGGACACTGGGCCTGGTCGGCGAGTCCGGCTGCGGCAAGACGACCGCGGGGCGGATGGTGGTGCGCCTCCTGGAGCCCACCGCCGGGCGGATCGTCGTGGCCGGGCGGGACGTCACCCGCGTGCGCGGCGCCGAGCTGCGCGCGCTGCGCCGCGACCTGCAGCTGGTGTTCCAGGACCCGTACGCGTCGCTGTCGCCGCGGATGACCGTCCACGACATCATCGCCGAGCCGCTGCGCGTGCAGGGCCGCTACGACGACGGCGGCCCCGAGCGCGTCGCCGAGCTGCTCGACATGGTGCGGCTCGCGCCCGCGCACGCCCGCCGGTACGCGCACGAGTTCTCCGGCGGGCAGCGGCAGCGCATCGGCATCGCCCGCGCGCTCGCCCTCGGCCCGAAGGTCCTCGTGCTGGACGAGCCGGTCAGCGCGCTGGACGTGTCGATCCAGGCGCAGGTCGTCAACACGCTCCGGGAGCTGCAGCGCGAACTCGGCGTGGCGTACCTGTTCATCTCGCACGACCTGTCGGTGGTGCGGCACGTCTCGCACGAGATCGCGGTGATGTACCTCGGGACGATCGTGGAGCGCGGCACCCGGGACGAGATCTTCCGGAGCCCGGCGCACCCGTACACGCAGGCGCTGCTGTCGGCCGTGCCGCGCACGCGGCCCGGCGCCCGCGCGGGCCGGGAGCGGATCATGCTCACCGGGGACGTGCCGAGCCCGATCGACCCGCCCTCCGGCTGCCGGTTCCGGACCCGCTGCTGGAAGGCGCAGGACATCTGCGCCACCGAGACCCCCGCGCTCACCGACCGCGACGGCGTCGGCCACCCGGCCGCCTGCCATTTCGCCGAGCCCGCCGACGTGCTGGCCACCGCCTGACCTCAAGGAGCGAAAGTGCACGACGCAGACCAGCGACTGGCCGCCTCCGCCCTGGAACCGGGGCCCGCGGGCGAACGGCCGTCCGTCGCCGCCGCGCGCCGTTCCGGTGCCGTCCTGATCGCCTCCGGCCAGGTCGCCGCCCGGGACGGAAAGCTGATCGCCGAGGGCCGCGTCGGCGAGGACGTGTCGCTCGATGTGGCCCGCGCCTGCGCGCGGCAGTGCGCCCGCAACGTCCTCACCGCCGTCCGGGACGAGCTGTCCGGGCTCGGCGCCGTGGAGCACGTCGAGGCCGTGTCGGTGTGGGTGGCGTCCGCGCCCGGGTTCACCGACCAGCACCTGGTCGCGGACGCGGCGACGGCCCTGTTCACCGAGGTGTTCGGCGACGACGCCGGACGGCACGCGCGGGTCGCGCTCGGCGTCGCCGCGCTGCCGACCGGCAGCCCGGTCGAGGTGCAGGCCACGTTCCGGCTGCGCACGCCATGACGGAACTGCTCATCACCGGCGGGACGCTCGTCGACGGCACCGGGGCGGCGCCGCGCCGCGCCGACGTCGCCGTCGAGGGCGGCCGGGTCGAGGCGATCGGCGACCTGGCGGGACGCCCGGCCGCGCGGACGATCGACGCGTCCGGGCAGGTCGTGGCGCCCGGGTTCGTGGACGTCCACACCCACTCCGACCTGACACTGCTGTCGAACCCGGAGGCGCACAGCGCCGTGCGGCAGGGCGTCACGACCGTCGTGGTCGGCAACTGCGGCCTCGGAGTCACCCCTGTCGCCGCCGACCCGGACGCCCTGCGCCAGGCCGCCGGATACCTGGACCTCGACCCGTCCGTCCGCTGGAACTGGACCGACCTGCCCGGCTACCTCGCCGCGCTCGACGCCGCGCGCCCGTCGGTGAACGTGGCCGCGCTCGTCGCGCACACGCCGCTGCGCGCGGCGGCCGTCGGGTTCGGCGACCGGCCCGCCGACGCGGCCGCGCTCGACCGGATGCGGGGCCTGCTCGGCGACGCGCTCGCTGCGGGCGCCGCCGGCGTCTCCACCGGCCTGGTCTACGCGCCCGTCTGCTACGCCCGCGAGGACGAGCTTGAGGCGCTCGGCCGCACCGCCGCCGCGCACGGCAGGCTGTTCTCCTGGCACGTCCGCGACTACGCCGACGGGCTGCTCGACTCGGTCCGGCAGGCGCTGCGGGTCGCGGCGGCGACCGGCTGCCGCACCCAGATCTCGCACCTGGTCGCGGTCGGGCGGCGCAACCACGGCTCGGTCGCGCGGGCGCTGGAACTGATCGACGCCGCGCGGGACGCCGGCCTGGACGTCGCCTTCGACATCTACCCCTACCTGGCCGGGAACGCGCCGCTGTCGCAGCTGCTGCCCGCGTGGGCGCAGGAGGGCGGCGAGGGGCCGATGCGGGCCCGGCTCACCGAGCCCGGCGTCCGCGCCCGCGTCCGGGACGAGTGGCGCGGCATGCCGAACGCGTGGGACGACATCGCCGTCGGCGGGCGCGCCCTGCCCGATCTCGCCGCCGACGCGGGCGCCGACCCGCCGGAGATCGCCCTCGACCTCGTCGCCGAGCACGGCAACGGCGTGCAGATGGTGGCGGGCGGGCGCAGCGAACGCGACCTCGCGGACGCGCTCACGCATCCCGCCGCCGTCATCGGCTCCGACGGCCAGGCCCTCGACCCGGACGGGCCGACCGGGCGGGGCACGCCGCACCCCCGATCGTTCGGCTGCTTCCCGCGGCTGTTCGCCGAGTACGTCCGGACGGGCCGGATCGGGCTCGCCGAAGCCGTCCGGAAATGCACGTCCGCGGCCGCCGAGCGGGCCGGGCTCGCGGGGCGCGGGGTGCTGCGCGGCGGGGCCGCCGCCGACATCGTCGTTTTCGACCCCGCCCGCATCGCCGATCGGGCTACGTTCGCAGCACCACAGCGGTATCCGGAGGGGATCTCCGCGGTCGTCGTCGGCGGCCGGACCGTGGTCGAGGACGGCGCGCACGGCGGCGCCCGGCCCGGCGAGATCCTCCGTATCCCCTGAACGCGGATCTTCCGCAGCGCGCATTCCCTGAACGGAGACGAGGCACCGATGGACAAAGGCAGAGGGACGGCATCCGGGACGCGTCCCGCGGCCCGCCGCCGCAACGTGGACGACGACCGGCCCGCGGCGGCCAACTACCACGCCAACGCGCTCGCCCGCGGCCTGGCGCTGCTGGAGCGGCTCGCCGCGCGCGGCGGCACGCTGACCCTGAACGACTTCTCGACGGGCACCGGCCTGCCGAAGAGCACGCTCGTCCGGCTCCTCGCCGTCCTGGAGGAGATGGGGTACGTGGTCCGCGCCGACGAGCGCCCCGCCTACCGGCTCGGCCACAAGACCCTCACCCTGTCCACCGCGTACCTGAACGGGCTGGACCTGTCCCAGGTCGCGGGCGGGCACCTGGCGAAGGTCGCCGAGGCGACCGGGCAGACCGCCAACCTCGGCGTGCTGGACGGGCGCGAGGTCCTGCACGTGTGCGTCCGCGAACCCGACCGGCCGATCCGCTTCCACACCACGCCCGGCACGCGGGACGCCGCGTACTGCACCGGGCTCGGCAAGATGCTGCTCGCCGGGCTCGACCCGGCCGTCCTCGCCCCGCACCTGCCGCCCGAGCCGTTCCCCGCCCGCACCGAGCACACGCTGACGACCGTCGCCGCGCTGACCGAGGACCTGCGGGGCGCCGCCGAGCGCGGCCACGCGCTGGACGACAACGAGGGCAGCGTCGGCCTGCGCTGCGTCGCCGTGCCGGTCGAGGTGGACGGCGCCTGCGTCGCCGCGCTCAGCGTGTCGGGGCCGTCCGCCGAGTTCGACGGCGACCGCCGCGGCCGCTATCTGGACCTGCTGCGCGCCGCCGCGGCCGACCTCGCGGCCGACGCCGACGTCGTCGCCGCCCTGGAGTTCCTGCGCTCGTCCCTGCGCTCCGACGTACCCCGTCCCCGGGAGGATTCTTGATCGACTTCCACACCCACTGCCAGCGGCCCGAGCACTGGGGCCACGAGTGGGACGACCACTGGAAGCCCGTCTACGGGCGCGGCGCCCACGAGTTCACCGCCGCCGACTACGACCGCGCCATGGCGGACGTGACGGCCGCGTGCGTGTTCGGGATCCGCGCCACCGCCGCCGGGGTCCTCACGCCGAACGCCCACACCGAGGCGTTCTGCGCGGAGACCGCCACCGAGACGATCGGCTTCATGGCGCTCGACCCCACCGACCCCGACGTCCTCGACCAGCTCGCCGACGGCGTCGCGCGCGGCCTGCGCGGCATCAAGCTGTACCCGGTGCTGGCGCTGTTCGACCCGCGCGACACCCGCCACGACCCGTTCTACCGGGCCGCGGCCGACGCGGGGCTCGTCGTCCTGTGGCACATGGGCGCCACCCCGAGCCCGGCCGGGGACCTGTCGGTCAGCAATCCGCTGGTCGTGGACGACGTCGCCCGCCGGCACCCCGACCTGGTGCAGATCATCGCGCACCTCGGGCACCCGTGGCAGCGCGAGACGATCGTGACGCTGCGCAAGAACCGCCGCGTGTACTCCGACGTGTCGGCGTCCTGGGCCCGGCCGATGGACGGCTACCTCGCGCTGGCCCGCGCGCAGGAGTGGGACGTGGTCGACAAGCTCGTCTTCGGCTCCGACTTCCCGCTCTGGACGCCCGCCGAGGCCGTCGCCGGGCTGCGCGAGATGGTCGGGCGGCGCCCGTCCGGCTTCCCCGAGATCAAGAAGGAGACCGTCGAGTGGCTGCTGGACGGCGACCCGCGACCGCAGATGGGCCTCGCATGACGCCGCTGGACGAGCTGCCGACGCCCGCCCTTCTCGTCGACCGCGCCCGCATGGAGGCCAACCTGGCCGCCATGTCCGCCGCGATCGGCGCCGCCGGCGTCGCGCTGCGCCCGCATTTCAAGACGTCCAAGTGCCTGGCGGTCGCGCGCCGCCAGCTCGCCCACGGCGCGATCGGCTTCACCTGCGCCACACCGGCCGAGGTGGAGCTGCTCCAGGACGAAGGCGTGGATGACGTCCTGTGGGCGCACCAGCCGGTCGGCCCCGCCAAGGTCGCGTTCGCCGTCCGGGCCCTGGGCCGGGGCGGGCTGACCATCGCGCTCGACTCCCTCGAAGCGGCGGGACCGCTCGCGGAGGCGGCCGCCTCCGCCGGCGTCACCGTCCCCTTCGTGCTGGAGGTCGACACGGGCCTGCACCGGGCGGGCGTCGACCCCGACCGGGCCGTGGCGACCGCCGCCGCGCTCACCGCCCTGCCCGCGCTGGAGCTGCGGGGCGTCCTCACCCACGAGGGCCACCTGGCCGCGCACGGCTCGGACCGCGCCGGCCTGGAGGCGGCGGGCGACATGGCGGGACGCACCCTCGTGCAAGTTGCCGAGGCACTGCGCGCCGACGGCCACGCCTGCCCGCTGGTCTCGGTCGGCTCGACGCCCGGCGCCACGTCCGCGCCCTTCGCCGCCGGGGTCACCGAGGCCCGTCCCGGCACGTACGTGTACTTCGACGCCAACCAGGTCGGCCTGGGCAGCGCCCGGATCGAGCAGTGCGCGCAGACCGTCCTGGCCCGCGTCACGAGCGCCCAGCGGCCCGGAACCGTCATCATCGACGCGGGCATCAAGGCGATGAGCTCCGACACCATCGCGACCGCCGGGATCCTCGGCATCGTCTGCGACCCGGAGTCAGGCCGTCCGCTGGACGGGGTCGAGTTCACCGCCGGCAACGAGGAGCACGGCTACCTGACCGGCCCGGGAACGTCCGGGCTCCGGGTCGGCGACCTGCTCCGGATCGTCCCCAACCACGCCTGCGGCACCACCAACATGTGGAGCACGCTGCATTTCGTCGAGGGCACCCGGGCCGTCGAACGCCACCCGATCGAGGCCCGCTATTAACATCCGTTCGAGCGTTGACATGGAATGGTATTCCGTGTTGCATCCAGGAAGTATGCGAGTCCGTCGAAGTACCGCCATCGCCCTGACCGCACTGCTCACTCTGGGGTTTTCCGGCGCCATGGCGCACGCGGCCCCGACCATTCCCTCAACCCCGGACCGGCCCGACGTGGTCGTGGCCCAAGCCGCCCCGGGCAAGAAACTGCATTTCCCGAACATGGAGCGGCTGAACGACGGCTCCCTCGTCGCGGTGGCCCGCGAGGGCGCCGGCCACACCGGGCAGGACGGCCGGCTGCTGATCCTCACCGGCGAGGACGGCGGCCGCACCTGGTCGGCGCCGCGGACCGTGCACGACTCCCGCTACGACGACCGCGACCCGATGATCACGCAACTGCGGTCCGGCCGGCTGCTGCTGAGCTGGTTCCAGATCGACTACTCGGTCTCCCCCGCCGAGCCGATGGGGGTGTTCGTCCGGCACAGCGACGACCGCGGCGCCACCTGGTCGGAGCCGGTCGCGGTGCAGACCTCGCTCAGCGGCGAGTCCGACATCGTCGACACCTACGAGCTGGGCTGGGCGGCGAGCCACGGGCAGATCAAGGAACTGCCCTCCGGCGAGCTGATCGTCCCGCTCTACGGCACCGTCCCCGACGACCGCTGGCAGCGCGCCACCGTGGTGCGCAGCCTGGACGGCGGCGCGTCCTGGCACGCGGGCACCGAGTCGCTGATCGCGTCCGCGCAGGGCACCCACTACCAGGAGCCGGTGCTCACCGTCCTCCCGGACGGCACGGTCCACGCCCTGCTGCGCATCGGCACGGCGGCGTCCACGATGGGCGCGGTCAACTCCCAGGAGTCCTGGTCGCGCGACGGCGGCCGCACCTGGACGGCCCCCGCCGAGATCGACCTCGTGACCTCCTCGGCCCACACCGAGGTCCTGCGGAACGGCGACGTCTTCCTCGCCTACGGCGACCTGTCCGGCCACTTCACCGAGCGGCGCGGCACCGTCGGAGCCGTCCTGCGCGACCCCGGCCGCTCGTGGACGGGCGCGCCGCGCGAACTGGTGTACGACTCGGGGACCGGCGACCAGGCCAACCCCGCCGTCGCCGAGGTCCGTCCCGGCCGGGTCCTCGTGCTCGGCTTCGACTCCGCCAAGAGCCAGCTCATCGGCGACTTCGTCGACGTGAACGGCATCCGCGACGAGCCCGCCGACCCGCGTCGCGTCGACCTGGCCGCCCTGCACGCCGCGGGCCGCCTCACGATCGACACCGACCTCACGTACACGGGCGCGGGCCGGCCGAACGTGGGCCCGGGCGGCGCGATCGACGGCGTGGTCGGCTACAACGACGCCGCCTGGAAGGCCGGCGCCGCGCCCGCCCGCTACACCGTCACCTTCGACGAGCCGCGCCGCGTACTGGAGGCCGGCGTCGCCCTCAAGCCCGGCCACGCCGAAGCAGCGACGATCAAGGTCCGCACCCCGGACGGCACCTGGCGGACCATCGGCGACCTCGATGACCGCGTCCGCTACGGCGACGACCTCACCTGGTTCCCGGTCGGCCCCGGCACCCCGATCGACGCCGTCCAGGTGGACATCACCCAGTCCAACGGCTGGGCCGTCCTCGCCGAACTGGGACTCCGCTCCCCCGCCGCCCCCTAGTTTCCACCGAGGGCGGGGCAGGACACTCGTCCTGCCCCGCCCTCACTTCTACGAAGAATGACGCGGCTATCCGGGCAGTACGCCGTTCTGGGCTTCAGG
Source organism: Actinomadura sp. NPDC049382 (assembly GCF_040677125.1). Classification (NCBI taxonomy): domain Bacteria; kingdom Bacillati; phylum Actinomycetota; class Actinomycetes; order Streptosporangiales; family Thermomonosporaceae; genus Actinomadura; species Actinomadura sp. NPDC049382. The sequence goes on along the minus strand of NZ_JBFARO010000025.1, from coordinate 83,835 downwards.
GGGCGCGGCGTTCTCCGCGCGATCGGCGCGTGTACTCCTGGCCGAGCGCGAACAGCAGCCATGTGAGAGCGGTGGCGTCGTCGACGATTCCGAATGGCAGGAAGACGTCCGGGATCAGGTCGATCGGGGAGACGATGTAGATCACCGCGATCACCATCGCGACGATCCTGCCTTTGGAGGTCCGGTAGTAAGCCTGCGCCGCCGTGCCGGACGGCCCGCCACGGCGGCGCCTCCGCAGCCGCAGAATGCCCGCGAGCAGCAGGACCGCACCAACGGCCATCACGGCGGCCCCCGCTGCGGTGATGTCGATACCGGCCAGGTCACCGTCCACGGTAAGTGCCGGCAAGGCACCCGCGACGACGAGGACGACTCCGAGCCATGCCATGCGCACCTCCGGGGGGACGTGTTCTCTGGTATTGCCATCGCAGACGATTCCACTCGGCTGGCTCCACCACGACCGCGACGCCCCTGGCGACGGCCTGATGCGGTTCCGGGCTGCGGCCGTCAGGTGAGCGCCTGGAGGAGGTAGAGGACGGCCAGCGCGGTGGCCGCGAGGCCCAGGCCGAACCGCAACGCGGTCTCGTGGAGCCGGGGCTGCAGCCGCGCGCCCAGGTAGCCGCCGACCAGTCCGCCCAAGCCGCAGGCCAGCCCCAGGGACCACTCGGGCGCGATGTCCCCGTGCGCGGTGAGCGAGAGGATCGCATAGGTGGACGCCCCCGCCACTGAGGTGAGGAAGGTGGAGGCCAGCGCGGCAGGCGCGACCTGGGCGACCGGTATGCCCCGTCCGACCAGGACGGGCCCTGCGATGGAGCCGCCGCCGATGCCGTAGACCCCGCCGACAGTGCCGACGACCAAGGCGAGCGAGGTGATGAACCGTGCCGACGGCTGCCCGGGACGGCGGCGGCGCGGACGCAGGACGCGGACGCACAGCCACAGCCCCAGCGGCAGCAGGAGCAGGCCGACCAGAACGCGGAAGACGGTGGCGCCGGGAACGGCGAACACCCGGATGACCGCCCCGATGACCACGCCGGGCAGCGCCCCGGCGATCAGCCGCCGGGTCAGCGGCCCGGTGAGGCTCCCCTGGCGGTGGTGGCGGATCAGCGCGCCGGGGCCGGCGACGACGTTGAACAGCAGGTTGGTCGGGGTGACGGCCGGGCTGGGAACCCCCAGCACGCTGAGCTGCACCGGCAGCAGGAACACCGCCCCCGACACCCCGACCGGGGCGGTCACCACCGCGATCAGCGCGCCGGCGGCGAAGCCGAACAGTTCCGTCTGCACCGTCATGTCCTCAGCCCAGGCATCGGGCCAAGCCTGCCTCATCCCCTTCGGGGCGCAGTGGCCAGGGCGGGCGGCGACCCCGCACTGCCCTGTGTCCGGCTCATCCCGTGCCCTGGGCGCCGGTCATGGAGTGGCGTGGTTTCGGCGCTGATCAGGTGTTGCGGGGTGTGGCGGCGCCCACGATCGCTGAGGTCCACTCCACTTGCCCGTGGGCCCCGAGTTCGTCCCGTACGGCATACTTGCAACCGCAGTTCCGGGGCAGGGTCAGCCGCATTTCTGGCCGAGCATTTCGGTCTTGGGCTGGTCGGTCGCCTCGGTCAGGGCCTGCGCTGTGAGGGACCGGATGCGAGCGTAGTCCGGGTGCGCGGAACGGATCAGCGGCGGGACGAACTGGATGCTGTGCAGCCCCGCCCCCCGGATCTTGCTCACCAGGCCGACCAGGGACGGCAGCATGCCGAGCGGGATGTCGGTGTTGACGGAGTACTTGAACACCTCCGCGAGCCGCCGGAAGGCGCGGAACACCGTCATCGGGTCGGCCTGCCTGTACAGCGCCCAGATCAGGCACTTCTGCCGCGCCATGCGGGCATAGTCGTCGCTGCCGGTGCGTGAACGCCCGTACCAGAGCGCCTGCCGCCCGCTGAGCCGCTGGCAGCCGGGACGGATCACCCCCGCCGCGACCTGCTCACGCGGCACCGGAATGGCCTTCCGCACGCAGACGCGCACGCCGTGCACGGCGTCGACGATCTGCCGGAAGCTGCGCATGTCGACCATCGCGTAGTAGTGGACGGGCAGCCCGACGATGTGTCCGTAGGTGCGCTTGAGGAGCTGCGCGCCGGGGTTGCGGCCAGGCGTCAGGTGCGGGTGGGAATGCCCGTACTCGTACACCTCGTTGAGCAATTCCTTCCTGGGGAACCCGGTGACCTTGCGGTGGCCGTCCCAGACCGGGACTTGTTGCAGGTTCCGCGGCAGGCTGATCAGGACCGTCGTACCCGTCCGGGTGTCCACGCTGGCCAGCGTCATGCTGTCGGTCCGGACGCCGGGCCGGTGCACGTCGGCGTCACCTCCGAGCAAGAGGACGTTCAGGCGACGTGGCAGCGACCCCGTGCCGCGCTGGGGGTGAGTCCCGACGACCAGCTTCGACGGCGCAGGGTCGCGGAAGACGGTGCGGACCAGGTCTCGCTGGACGTAGCTGTAGCGAGCCACCGCCAGCGGCGGGGCGGCGGCCAAGGTGCACAGACCCGCCACGATGATCGCAGTGATGGCCCGGGCCCCCCGGGAGATCCGTGCCGGCCGCGCGACCCGGTACGACCACACCAGGAGAGCGGGCCAGCCGATGGCGACCGCCCCCGAGGCCACCATCAGCGCCAGCAGCAGATCCGACCGGACCGCGAGCTGGACCAGGTCCCCGCGGAGGGCGACGGCCGTCAGCACCACCGCGACGATCGCGCAGACGTAGCCGCTCAGCAGGATCGTCCCGGTCACCCGCCGCCCGGACCGCAGGTGCGCCAGTCCGGGCAGCACGGCCGACGCGGCGGTCAGCAGCAGCGCCCGCCGCAAACCGGTCTCCGCGGTACGCGGTGCCCTGTGCGTCCCCCTTGATGTGATCATGGCCGAGTACTCCTCTCAGCCCACTGTCATCCCCTCGACCAAAGCCGAAGATCCACAGCTCCAGACAAGAAAGGGCCTTGATCATCACCCGGCGGGTCCGGCCTGAGTCGCGCTAAAACCACCTGGCGATGACGTGATGGAAATTCGGCGGTCGAGTCAATGCGCGCCGCGTCGCCTTCAGCGGTTCAGGGGCGTAGGCGGAACCCGGCTCGCGTTCCCGGGTCGGGGGTGATGACGCCCAGCCGCGCGCCGGTGGGGTCGGTGAGGATGGCGAAGCGGCCGGACCGGGTGCCGGTCGGAGGGACGCTGACCTCGGCGCCGAGCTTCGCGGCGCGGTCGGCGGCGGCGTCGCAGTCGGCGACTTCGAAGAAGGGCATCCACTCCGGCCGAGACACCGGCCCCTCCAGCGCCAGCATCCCCGCCACCGACTGCTCGTCCACCTTGAACTCGGTGTAGGCGATGCCGAAGTACTCGCGGTCGACCGGCCGCCACCCGAACACCTCGCCGTAGAACCGGCGCGCCCCCGCGACGTCGCTGGTCGCCAGCTGGATCCAGCACGGCGCGGACGGCTCGTCCACCACTCGGGCCCCGATGAAGTCGTAGGTGTCGATGACGGCGAAGTCGGCGCCCTGCGGATCTCCCCACAGCGCCGCCCGGCCGAGGTTGCCCAGGTCGGCGGCCTCGATCAACTCGCTACCGCCGGCGCGGTGGAGCGCGGTGGTGGTGGCGGCCATGTCCGCGGTCCGGAAGTAGCACGTCCACGACGCCGGCTGCGCGGGGTCGGCCAGCGGTTCCAGACCGGCGACCTCCTCACCGTCGGCGCCGTCGAGGGTGAACACCTCGACTTCGCCGCGGTGCGGAACGAGCAGCGTGTAGGAGTCCCAGCCGAAGAGGCCGGAGTAGAACCGCTCTGAGGCCGACCTGTCGGGGGTCGCCAGTTCGACCCAGCACGGCCATCCGGGACGGTGCCCGGTCACCAGCGGCATTCCGACTCCCCTGCGCGCGGGTGCATATGGAGGCGTTACCCGGGCCCGGCCCGTCCCAGCGCCACCGGACAGTCAAATCGCCCAAATGCGACACACCCTCGCGCCTGGCGCCCTACAGGCCGACCAGGTCGGCGAGCCGAGCGCGATATGCCCTCGGTGTGCCCAGACCGATCTGGTCGGCCTTGGCACGCTCGGCGACGACGTTGCGGAGGATCTCCGAGGCGCCGCCCGGCCCGACGTCCAGGAATGCCACCGCTCGCGGCCAGTTGACGCCCGCGGGTTCGATCTCGAACACCTTCGCCAGCCCGTTCATGAGCTTCCGAGTGAACAGGCCAGGACGGTGTGGGGCACGGGTGTGCTCATCGGGCCGCATCACGAGGGCGAGCGAATCGCGGGACGCCGGGACCGGTCAATCACCTCGGCATTGGCCTGAGCGTGTCCACCCCGCACGTTTGCTCCGCCACGACCCTTCGTACTGTCGGCGAGCGTTCGAGGGAGCCCCGGTGCAGCGCTCCCGGCGGTGATCTTGATCCGGCGCCGCAGCGCAAGGCCCGCCGACACGATCTCCGATCGCGCCGCACCACCCATCCAACCCACGCGAGACACGCTCTTAGTCCGGATTCTTGAGAATCCCGAAACGATCAGTGACGCTCCTTGTACTGTCCGTTACAGACGGTTGGTGAGCGTGAGGGGCGAGGCATGGAAACGAGGGGCTGTTTAGCCACTGAGACGCAAACTGCGGCGGCGGGCGCGCTGGCCGCTCTGCTACGGGAGCGCGGCCTGATCGCGGCGGTGCAGGAGCGCGGGGTCGTCATGGTGTCCAACCCGGCGGCCGAGCCGAGCGCCGGCGATCAGGCCGACCGGGCGCTCGGTCCCGGGCTGAGACAGGAGGTGCGGTGCGCCCGGGGCCCCGGCGGGGCGGCGTGGTGGTTCTGGGTGTGGTGGGACGCGACCGGGCAATGCCCTCCCGAGCTGGAGCCGCTGTGCCCCGCCGACCAGCCCGAGACGGCCGCGGCCCGCATCGCGACCGTCCTGGCGATGTCCCCTGCGCCGCCTCTGGCGATGTCTCCCGCGCAGCGCGTCCGACGATAGCGGGGGCTCCTGGACCTCGGCCGGGATACCGGCGACAACCTCGCCGGCCGCCCGCCGGGCCAGTACGAGGGGGCGGGGCGGCCGTGTCCTTCGATGGGCAGCACGACCGCCCCGCTGGCCACCGCGATGCCTCGACAACGGCCGGGCACGGGCTGAATGGCTGCACCGCCGCAGGTCGTGGCCCACTTTGTTGTCCCGGGGTTCAGCGGGAGCGCAGCCCGTCGACGCGATGGGCCGGTACACCGAGCGCCTGCAGAGCACCGCGCAGCTCATCGCGCTCCGCCGCACTGACGGGCGCACCCCTCATGTACAAGGCCATCACCAACTGACCGGCCGCCTTCTCCCACCGCCCGCTGGCGGCCGAGCCGGTGATGCGCTGCAGCACCGCGGCGGGCAGCCGATCCTGGAAACGGCCGGGAAGGCGCCGCATGGTGTCCGCCAGCTCCCGATTCTGCGCGGTCGTCGGTGGCGGGCCGGACAGCACGATGGGCCGGGACGGGCCGCTCAAGCCGAGCAACCGCAGCATCTGATCCGTCACGCCCACAGCGCGCCCTACCCTTCATCGTTCCGCAGGCCGGACAAAGGGGCACCCGAGGTGCACGCCCAATGAGTCCGAAGATGTGAGTGGCTTAGCCCCTACCCGCGAAACGACAGAACTCACTCGACCACCGTGGTTCAGCGCGGGTTGCCGGTGAGTTTGTAATTGGGACGGGACGGGTGCGATCGCCCGAGCGGCCCTTCGGCCATGGCGCGGACGAGCGTCTCGCTGACCTGGGTGACGAACCGCTGTCCCGCCTCGGTGACGCCGTGCCCGCAGGCGGGGCCGCGCATGGCGCACACCCAACGCATGGTGCCCGTCGCGAACACGCCCGCTCCCTGGCGGTTGGTGTAGTAGGAGGTGTGCGCGACCGCCGTCCGGTTCCCGCAGGTGATCGGCGAGTTGGCGACGATCTCCAGCGTGTCGGGGGTGGGGCCGTCGCGGTTGAGCGCGTCCGCCTCCGGGCCGATGACGCCGGGGAACCGCGTCCCGGCGCGCACACCGGTGCCGCGGAACAACCAGAAATCGGGCCGCGTGACGGTCAACGCGCCCTCCGCCGGAAAGCACATGTACTGGATGCCGATGAGGTCGCTTTCCGGACGCGGCATCGGCGGAAGCCGCCAGTCCTGGGTCGACTCGGCCGGGTTGTGCTTCGCGACCGGATCGGTGCCGGAGTCCTTGTAGCAGACCACGAGCCGGTTCGCCCCCAGCGGCGTCGCGGCGAACCGGATGTGCCGGTTGACCGCATTCGCACCGAGGAACGCGATGTTGACGCCTTGATCGCGGGCCTGCGTCGCACGCTGGCGCATGTTGGACGACCAGTACTCGTCATGCCCGAGGGTCAACAGGCCGCGCGCCCCTTTGAACAGGTTGGGATCGGCGTGCAAGTCGTTGTCGGTCGCGTATGCCAGCGGCACGCCCACCTTTTCGGCGAGCGCGATCGCTGGTTGCTCGTAGGTCATGAACTTGCCCGCGCCGTTGCCGTCGTAGGGACGGTCGAAGCTGACCGCACTGGCCCGGTCGCCATCCCCACCGGACGGCCCCATGTACAGGTCGTATCCGCCCCACATGTTGTACGCCTGCCAGGTGGTGGTGGCGTTCAGCACGACCACGCGCCCCACCGCGCTGGAGGAGCGGACCGTCACCGGCACGTACCGCCGCGCCCCGGACGCCGCGGTCAGCATCATCAGGTAGCTCCCCTCGGGCCACCCTTTGGTGGACACGGTCAGCGACGGCCGCCACGGCGCCGACACCGTCCGGGTCGCCGGGTCGATGCGGGCGCCCGCCTGCCGGACCCCCGGGTACGTCCCGGACCGCCACACCCGGCGGGCCTGCACGCCGCCGTACCAGCCCATCCGGTACGCCTGCACGCTGAACCCGGACGTCGTGGTCGAGACGAACAGCCGGAACTGCTGGCCGGGCAGCACGCTCACCTGGTCGGCGTAGCCCTCGATCTCGTGCTCGGCCCCTCGTCCGCGGCGGGCGATCCGCCAGTCGGCGTCGCCCTTTTTCGCGTTCTCCGCGACGCTCGCCGTCTTCTGCGACTGCCGCCCGCCGGAGTCGCGACTGTCCGTCCCGGACGAGCAGGCCCCGGCCAGGAGCAACACCAGGACGAGCACGGACGTGACCCCTCCTGGCAGCGCCCGCCGCACCGTCGCGGGACGCGCGGCGGCGGCCTCGCGTCCGCCGCGTTCGCTCCTGCCGCCCGCACGACTTCCCACGACGACTCCCCCGATGGTCGACTACTGCGGGCCTCCTTCCCGTCCCGCCGAACTGGAAGCCATGGCACCGATCAACGCACCGGAAACGGATGGTCATCAACCGTGAGGACCAGGGTGCTCAGGCCGCTGGGCGAGCGCCGGGCGGAGCCGAGTTGCCAGGGGACACGGATGACCAGGTGGCCGAGGAGCATCGCGGCGCGAACTCGCCTATGAGGAGTCGGTGAGTGGCCATGACCTTCACGGCTTGCCCTTGCCGTCCTTGTGCTTCGGAGGCTTCTTCTTTCCAGCCTTCTTGGTTTTCATGGGTGCCTGGGTGGCGCTGCTGGAACTGTTCTCATCGGATGGCTGTGGAGAAGTGCTGATCGCCGGAGGCGCCGATGTGGGAACGGTGGGCGGTGAGGCAGGCTTGTCGTCGCCGGAAGCGATCGCCACCCCCACCACACCTGCGATCACCACTGCGGCGGCCGCGGCGGCGGCGATGAGGACGTGCCTTCCCCACGAGTTGGTGGGCCGCTCAGGTTCCGGAAGATGGGCGATGGGCAGCCGGGCCGTTTTGGTGAGAGGCGCGTCCTCGGTCAGGTGCGTTGCGCGCCACGCCGGGCCGGTGAACCAGGCGGCCACCTCGGCGGCCGTGGGACGTCGCTCCGGCTGCTTGCTCAGCAACCGCAGCAGGTAGTCCTCGAACGCCCCCGGCAGAAAAGGGCACCACTGACGAGGCGGTACGGGTGTGGCGTCAATGTGCTGGAAGACGACGGCGGCGGCATTATCGCCTTGGAATGGCGGCTGTCCGGTCAGCAACTCGTACAGGACACAGCCGAGCGCATAGACGTCGGACGCCGGTCCGGCGGGGCGGCCGAGGCCACGTTCGGGCGCCAGATAGGCGCTGGTGCCGATCACCTGCCCGGTGCCGGTGAGCGCCGACGACGCCTCACCGGCGAACCGCGCGATGCCGAAATCGGCGATCTTCACGGTGCCGTCGGCGGCCAGCAGCAGGTTCCCCGGTTTGATGTCGCGGTGCACTACGCGCTGCCCGTGCGCGACGGCCAGCCCGGCCGCCGTCTGGGCGGCGATGTCGGCGACGCGTTCGATGTCCAGGACGCCGTGCACGGCGCGCTCGTGGGCCAGGCTGTGCCCCTCGACGTATTCCATCACCAGGAACAGCCGGCCCTCATGGGCTCCGAAGTCGTACACGGCGACCACATGGGGGTCACTGAGCCGGGCCGCGGTCTGCGCTTCCATCCGGAACCGCGCGGCCGCCTGCGGGTCGGTGGTGGTCGTCAGCAGCACCTTGACCGCGACCGTCCGGCCCAGGCTCTCGTCGGTGGCGCGCCAGACCTCGCCCATCCCGCCCTTGCCGATCGGCTCATCCAGTCGGTACCGACCCGCTACCAGCATCCCGCTCCCCGAACCCCCGCATGCGTCCTCGGCGGGACCGTCCCGGACCACGCGCGGGGATTTCGTGGCCCGGGACGGGACTACCCGCAGCGGTCACCGGCCAGACGGGGGCCGGGTACACACTCACCTCAGCGTCGACTTCTCCCGAAATGTCACACCCCTCGAGGGGGAAGTCCCAACGGTAGCGGCCCGTCGGCGGCACACCGACCGACCGAGAAGCCGCTGAACGTCAAAGTCGGCCGCCATCGAGCTGTCCTGCTCACGCTGTGCGCTGCGCGTGCACATGCAGCTCGCACATCGCCCGGTCTCAGCGCTCCGGAACCCCGACCGGCAACCAGGAACACCGACCACTGAGTCCCTGCCCCACCCTTGCGGACAAAGTCGCCGCCATTAACCACGCCTTCCACACCCGCTAACGACCGCAAACCTGGAGAATGACGACGAACACATCGCAGGGAGTGGTCCATGTTCCCGGAATCGGCAGCATCCCCACCTGAACAGTCGGGCGGCGGTTGGACCCTGGTCTTCTGGGGGCTCGCCGCGCTGGCCATATGCATCCCGTCGTTGATCAACTACCGCGGCTTCGCTGACTGGACCGCCAGCCGCCGTTGGAACAGGGCACTGCACAAGAGCCATCGACAATCTGTGTTGTATCAGCGCCTTGGATCGGCTGTTTTCGCCGTGGTGGGCCTTGTTGTCCTCGTCCTTGGCGTCATCGATGTCACCAGCGGATAGCCGGCTCTCTTCAGAGGCGCGATGGAACAGATGAGAAGTCGCCCAAGATGGTGCCGTGGACGCCGGACCTCTGGAGACCGGTCCTCCAACGCGGCGTGCGCTGTCGCGTGCGCCTCGCGTCGTCATCTCCCAGATGGGGCCGCTGGCGAACGGCCGGCGCGGGTTTGCTTGTGCAGCCGGGTCAGGACGTGGCGGGCGTCGGCGGCGACACCGCGCAAGGTGGCCGAGGCGAACGAGCGCTGCCATTCCAGCCCGACATACCCCAGACCTGGATGGGTGGTGGAGATGCCGCCGCGGTGGCGCGGTCGGCTCTCCTCGTCCAGGGCACCCAGCCCTGCGAGATAGTCGACACCGGGTCGGTACCCGGTGGCCAGAAGCAGCACGTCGGCACGCTCCCTGCTGCCGTCGCTCCACACGACCTGGTCGCCGTCCAGGCGAGTGAACATCGGACGGCGATCGGGGTTTCCGGTGGCGATGGCGTCCCGGTAGGTCCCGGTGTCGAACACCGGAGTGCCCTTGCCTCCGGTCAGCAGAGGCCGTGCCCACCCCGCGGCGTCCAACCCGGTCCGCTGCAACCAGATGTGCATGTCGACGCCCAGGACGCGCTGCGCCATGAAGCGCAGCGGATGCCGGGTCGCCAGCGTCACCCGCGCATGGGCCGCGAGCTCGATCGCGATCTGAACGGCCGAGTTGCCGCCGCCCACGATCACCACCCGCTTACCCGCGAACGGCTCGGGACGCCGATAGTCGGACGAGTGCAGCACCGTGCCGGAGAAGCCGTCCAGTCCCGGCAGGTCCGGACGGTTGGGGCGGCTGAACCCGCCCGTCGCGGCGACCACCATCGGAGCGGCGAAGACCTCGCCGCCGGCCGTCACCACCTCGAACCCGCGCCGGTCCCCCGCCCCTGCGATTACGACCTTTTCGACGCGGTGACCAGTGCGGATGTCGGCGTCCAGGCGCGACGCGTAGTCGGCGAGGTAGGCCACTACCTCGTCCCGCGCGGGGTAGCCGTCCGGATCACCAGGGAACACCGCCCCGGGCAGGGCGCTGCGCCGAGCCGGTGAGAACAGGGTGAGGCTGTCGTAGTAGTGCGGCCACGAACCGACCGGCTGATCGCCCTCCTCCAGGATGATGGGCGCCAGGCCGAGGGATCGGGCGACGTGAGCGGTGGCCAGACCGGCCTGGCCGCCCCCGACGATGAGGAGAGGTGTCGCGGTGAGCATGCGGGGCGAACATATCAATACTTCATAATATGTCAATGTGTTAATATGTGGCGTAAGGTGGGTGCACGCCTCGGGAGGAGCCAGCAACGATGGTCAAGCCGGTGACCGGCCCGCCGATGTCCAGGGATGCGTCGGCGGAGAACGTGAGCATGACGACTCCGCTCGGGGACGGGTGCGGGACGTCGGTAGGCCCGCTCAGCGCCGCAGCGCGCGAGTTCCTCAAGGCGCTGGCCAGCGAGCAGCGGCAGCAGATGCTCGAACTGTTCACCGGCGGAATCGAACTCACCGTCGGCACCGTCGCCGAGCGCCTCGGCATCGGCCAATCCAACGCCTCACAACAACTCGCCCTGCTGCGCCGAGGCGGCCTCCTCACCTCACGCCGGGACGGCAAGCAGGTCTACTACCGCATCGACTCCGCCGCGGTCGACCGCTCGCTCACCGAACTCCGCAGCTACCTGTACACCTGCTGCCCACCACCCGAAACTGACGACCCGGCACCGTAGCCGGAGTAAGCCCTTTCGACAGGGACACGGCATCAGCCCTGTTCAACGGCTGGGTCAGAGACAACGGCTGCGCCGGTCACTCCGTCACCGTGAACGGCGCCGATCTCAATCCGAGGGGACGAGTTCGGCGATCAGGCCCTCGATCCGCTTGCGTATCTCGTCGCGGATCGGACGCACCGCCGCCAGGCCCTGCCCCGCCGGGTCGTCCAGCGTCCAGTCCAGATACCGCTTGCCCGGGAACACCGGACAGGTGTCGCCGCACCCCATTGTGATCACCACATCGGACGCCTGCACCGCCTCGACCGTGAGCACCTTGGGGATCTCGCCCGAGACGTCGATGCCCTCTTCGGCCATCGCCTCCACCACGGCCGGGTTCACCGCGCCGGCGGGTGCCGAGCCGGCCGAGCGGACCTCCACCTTCTCCCCCGCCAAGTGGGTGAGGTAGGCGGCGGCCATCTGCGACCGACCGGCGTTGTGCACGCACACGAACAGGACACTGGGCTTCTCGGACATCAGATTCCTCGACCATCGGCAGAAGCTCGCATGTCTTCCCCTCCTCCTGCGGTCGACGCACCATCTCCCGCAGACGCGAACAGCGGCTTCGCCTCACGAGGATTTGTCAATATCAGGCGGTGAACGTACATCACTCCGATGAACGCAGAGTGAACACGCCATTCGCAGGGCCGCCGGGCATTTGAAGGACGGACGCCCGAGTGCGGCATGCGCGAGCAGCAGTGCCCCTGAACACGCGCCCGCCGCTCCGTGACCCATGCCACACGCTGCTCCTGTCAGGAATCGGGGCGCTGTCCCGCTCAACTCACGAAAGAGCAGAGCGACTCGACAGGAGCATCACATGAAGCACCGCATCGTCGTCCTCGGCGCCGGGTATGCCGGGGCTTACGTGGCCGGGAACCTGGCCCGCCGGCTGTCCCCGGTGGACACCGAGGTCACCGTGATCAATGCCGTGCCGGACTTCGTCCAGCGGCAGCGGTTGAACCAGCTTGCGGCCGGCCGGCAGGTCGAGGCTCCGAAACTCACCGACGTCTTCGCGGGCACGGAGATCCGGCTGCGCGTGGCCCGTGTCACCGCCGTCGACCCTGAACGCCAGGTGGTCGCCGTCGCCGACGCGGAGGGCGGCGGCGAGGTCGGCTACGACACGCTCGTGTACGCGCTCGGCAGCCATGTCGCCGATCAAAGCGTCCCCGGCGTGGCCGAGCACGCCTTCGACGTCGCCGGACGGCCCTCGGCGCTGCGCCTGCGCGAGCGGCTGGACGTTCTGGAGGGGCGGGGCGAAGGAGGGAAGGTGCTGGTCGTCGGCGACGGGTTGACGGGCATCGAGACCGCCACCGAAATCGCCGAGTCCCGGCCCGGCCTGTCGGTGGCGCTGCTCGCCCGCGGCGAGCTGGGCGCCCGGCTGTCCGCCGGAGCCCGCGGCCACCTGCGCCGGGCCTGCGACCGGCTGGGCATCACCGTCCTGGAGCACACCAGCGTCGAGGCCGTCGAGGCCGCGCAAGTGCGGTGCGCCGACGGCACCGTCCTGGCGTCCGACGCAACGGTGTGGACGGCCGGGTTCGCGGTCAGCCCCATCGCCGCCGCCGCCGGCCTGGAGGTCACCGGGAACGGTCAGATCATCGTCGATCGCACCATGCGGTCGGTCTCGCACCCGAACGTCTACGCCATCGGCGACAGCGTCTATACCCTCGGCGAGAACGGCCGGCAACTGCCGATGAACTGCGGTTCGGCCGGCTACACCGGCCGGCAGGCCATCGAGGCGATCGTGGGACGCCTGACCGGTCGCAAGATCGCGAACGTCAAGCTGGTCTACTGGTACAACGCGATCAGCCTCGGGCGGTGGGACGGGATCCTGCAGCTGATCGACGGTGCAGGGCAGGCGAAGCCGAAGTACATGGGCGGCCGGAAGGCCGTGCGGGTCAAGGCAGGCATCCAACGGGGAGCGCTGTGGGGCACCTCGCATCCGACCTTCGGCCGGCCCAGGCGCAGGCGCCGCCTGGCCGCCGCACCGGGTGCGGTCGCCGAGCGGGCGGTCGCGTCCGCCGAGAAGTCGGCCCTTTAGCCGCCGCATAGGTTGGTCCACGTGGACGGCACCGCCACCGATCGCTTCGACACCGGCCGGTTCGAGGCCAGCCGCAATCGGCTGGCCTCGCTGGCCTACCGGCTGCTGGGCTCGGCCGCCGACGCCGAGGACGCCGTGCAAGACGCGTGGCTGCACTGGCAGGCGGCCGACCGGCAGCGGATCGAGGTGCCGCAGGCATGGTTGACCAAGGTCGTCACGAACCTGTGCCTCGACCGGCTCCGCTCGGCACGCGTCCGCCGCGAACGCACCGCCGGCGCCTGGCTGCCCGAACCTCTCCTCGACGGCGACCCGATGCTCGGCCCGGCCGACTCGTTCGAGCAGCGCGAGGCGGTCTCTCTGGCCGTGCTGACGCTCATGGAGCGACTGTCGCCCCTCGCGCGGGCCGTCTACGTCCTGCGCGAGGCGTTCTCCTACAGCCACACCGAGATCGCGGAGATGCTCGACATCACCGAGTCCGCGAGCCATCAGCACCTTCACCGGGCCCGGCGCCGCATCACCGCCGCGCACCGCGGCGGCGGATGCGGCGAAGTCGACCCGGCATCGGCCCGCAGGGTCGTCGAGGAGTTCTTCGCCGCCGCCTCCTCGGGCCGCACCGAACGGCTGGTGGCACTGCTCACCGACGACGCGACCGCGGTCTCCGACGGCGCCGGCCTGACCGCGACCCTGCTGCGGTACGACACTCCGCAGCGCATCGCCGCCATCGCACGGGCCGGATTCAATCCCACACCCGCGAAACGGCGATTCGCCGGCCGCACGCCCGCCGCGCACTACGCGCTCGTCAACGGCACCCCCGCCATCCTGTTCGTGCTCGGCGACCAGGTCGTCGGCGTCGTGGCATTCGACATCACCGGCGGCAGGATCGCAGCCGTGCACGGCATCGCCGCGCCCACCCGCCTCGTCCGCCTGACCCGAGCCTGGCGGCAGCAGGAACAGGACACACTGCTCATCACCCAATGGTGATTCGCCCCCGACCACGGGCCGGATGAAGCATCCGCGCTGCGGCGAGCCGCCGCTAACGGCACCCGCCCAGAGACGTCATCGCGCCCGACAGCTCGCCTCGATCTCACATCAGTCGAGTTGGCTCTCGCTGATCGAGGTCAGACGGTCGGCGGCGTCGGGGGTCGCTTCGCCGATGCGGTTCAGCAGGCGGTGCAGCAAGGTGTGGAGGGCCTCGAAATCCTCGGGACTGGTCAGTTCGGCCCAGTGCTGTTCGATCCGGTCCCCCGCGCCGGCCGCCGTCGGCTGGACCGCTCTTCCCCGCTCGGTGAGGACGATCAGCCGGGACCTGGCGTCGCGGGGATTGGGGCGGCGTTCCAGGTACCCGGCCCGCTCGAGCTGGTCGACCGACTGCGCCATGGTCTGCTTCCGCACACCCGCGCGAAGGGCCAGGTCGCGGACCGTGATCCCCTCTGGCGGGACGAACGGGAACACCTTGGCGTCCCCGGACCGGATGTCACCGAAGCCCGCCTCGGCCAGAGCCGCCTCGATGCCGACGGTGTACTCGCGATGGAGCAGGCGCAGGAGCAGCGACAGCCTCGCACGCCTCGAAGTGGAGTCTCCCGGCATATTGACAGGTTCCTGTCTACTTTCTACGTTGGTCAGGTACCTGTCTAGTATGTCATTCTCCCAGGGAGAGCGCCATGCCCACCGCACCCGTTCTGGACTCGACGATCTTCTACCGGGAGGTCGGCCGCGGGCCGACCCCGACGGTCTTCCTCCACGGCAACCCCACGTCGTCCTACCTGTGGCGGCACGTCCTGCCCGTCGTCGGGGCCGTCGGCAGGTGCCTGGCTCCCGACCTGATCGGCATGGGCGAGTCCGGCAAGCCCGATATCGCCTACAGCTTCGATGACCACGCCCGGTACCTCGACGCCTGGTTCGACGCCCTCGAACTCGACCGGGTCGTACTGGTCGGCCATGACTGGGGCGGCGCGCTCGCCTTCGACTGGGCCGCCCGCCATCCCGGACGCGTACGCGGGATCGCGTTCACCGAGACGATCGTGAAACCGATGTCCTGGGAGGAGTTCCCGGCCGGCGCCCGCCCGCTGTTCGAAGCGATGCGGTCCTCCGGAGTCGGCGAGGCGATGGTGCTGGAGGAGAACGCCTTCATCGAGCAGGCGCTGCCTCGCACCGTCCCCGGGCTGAGTGACGAGGACCTCGCGGTCTACGGCCGCCCCTACCCGACCCGACGCAGCAGGGTGCCGCTGCTGCAGTGGCCTCGGTCGATGCCGCTGGACGGCGAGCCCGCCGACGTCGTCGCCAGAATCGACGCCTACGGCCAATGGCTGGCCGACAGCGCGGACGTGCCCAAGCTCCTGCTCGCCTTCGAGCCCGGCGAGAGCACGATGATGAGCCCGCAGATCATCGACTGGTGCACCGCGCACATGTCCGCGCTGGAGACCGAGACGCTCGGGACGGCCGGCCACCACACGCCTGAGGAACAGCCCGAAGTCATCGCCTCCTCGCTCGTCGCTTGGCTGGACAAGCACGACCTGCTCTCCACCGAGAAGGGCCGGGCGTGATGCGCGCGATCCGGCAGCACGCGTTCGGCGGCCCGGAGGAACTCCGGCTGGAGGAGGTGCCCGACCCGCATCCGTCGGCCGGCCAGGTGCGGATCCGGGTCGAGTCGGCGGGCGTCCACCTGCTCGACACCGTCATCCGCCAGGGGGCGGGCGGGCCGCGGGTCGCGCCTCGCCTGCCCATGACACCGGGCCGCGAGGTCGCCGGAACGGTCGACGAGGTCGGCGCTGGCACCGACACCGGTCTCCTCGGCCGCCGCGTCGTGGCCGACCTCGGCCCGCCCAGTGGCGGATACGCAGAGCTGGCGCTGGCACCTGCGGCGTCCGTCCACGTCCTGCCGGACGACGCCGACGCCGACTGCGCCGTGGCCATGGTCGGCACCGGCCGGACCACCATGGCGATCCTCGAACTCGCCGCGCCGGCCGCCGGAGACGTCGTCCTGGTCACCGCCGCCGCGGGCGGGATCGGAACCCTGCTGGTCCAGGCGTGCCACGCGGCCGGAGCGACGGTCGTCGGCGTCGCGGGCGGCCCCGGCAAGACCGCGCTCGCCCGCCGGACCGGCGCCGACCACGCCATCGACTACACCCGCCCCGACTGGCCCGACCGAGTGCGCCGGTCACTGGAGGGCAGGCCGGTGACACTCGTCCTCGACGGGGTCGGCGGCCGGATCGGCCGAAGCGCCCTGGAACTGCTCGGCGTCACCGGACGCCTGGTGATGTTCGGCTCGTCCTCGGGCTCCCTGACCGAACTGTCGGCCGCCGACCTGTTCAGCCGGGGCATCAGCGCCGCCTCCGCCGTCGGCGCACGCATCCTCCAACGCCCGGGCGGCACCCGGACGCTGGAACACGACGCCCTCCAAGCACTGCACGACGGACGCCTCGTCCCCGTGATCGGACAGAGGTTCGCCCTCGCAGACGCGGCCGCCGCCCACACCGCCCTGCAATCGCGAGCGACCACCGGAAAAACGGTCCTGCGCCCGTGACTCGCGATCTTCCTCGCAACGAAGGCATCGTGCACCACCGCCTCGTGCACTCAGCCACCGCCCACAACCGGCTCACCGGGCGCCCGCGGTCGCGGCGCATCCAGGCTTCGCCAGGGAAGACGTCGGCCATCCGGTTGGCGGTGGCCCGTCGCACCCCGGCCAGAGGGCGGAGAAGCCTGGCGGCCAGTCCTCTCAGTTCCTCTCACGGCAAATCAGCATCAGCCACACCCACACCCCTAAGGACCAGCATGGAACAGCGTCGGCCGTTGGGTTATTGGTTGAAGCTCCTCGACCAGCTCATCGAAGACAACCTCAACCGGGTCCTTGAAGCGGACGGGCTTCATCGCCGCCATTGGCAAGCGATGAACCTGCTCGCGCCAGGCCCCGACTTCGACCGCGCGGGCCGACGTGGACCGGCCACAAAAGAAGCGATCGCGCAGAGACTACGGCCCTTCTGGTCCGGGAGTTCGGTCGACGTGGACGAGGCGGTCGAGGAGTTGAAGCGGCGTGGCTGGATCACCGAGCAGGAACCCCACGCTCTCACCCCCGCAGGCAAGACCGCGCACGCTGCTCTGGCGCAGAAGATCCAGAGAGCAGGGCGCCAGATCAGAGCAGGAGTGACCGCAGAGCGATACGCCGACGCCATTGAGGTGCTCCGCCAAATGACCTTGAACGCAGAGAAAATGCATCAGACCGCGCCCTGAGCGCCTAGTGCACCTCCCGCCGAAGCACTTGCTGAACGCGCGATCTCTTCCCTGGGGGTGTCACGCCCGAGGGACGGGCGGTGTCTTCATGTTGAACAGCCAGAACACACACCTACACAGGGAGAACGTCATGGCGCTGCGCGTACCGAAGGCCGAGCTTCCCGCCGAGGTCAAGGAGAACATGATCAAGCAACTCGGTGACGTTCCCGAGAACGTCGAAGTGCTGTGGCACAGCCCCGCGGTCGCCCTGGACAACTTGGAGTTCGGCGCCAAGGCGGGCGCGTGGAGTGCGGCCGACAAGAGCCTCAAGTCGTTCGCGCACATGGCCGTCGCGGCGCAGGTCGGCTGCAGTTGGTGCCTCGACGTCGGCTACTTCCAGGCACGTAACGACGACCTGGACCTGACCAAGGCGAGCCAGGTGCCCCGCTGGCGGACCTCGGACGTGTTCACCCCGCTGGAGCGGGACGTGATGGAGTACGCCGAGGCGATGTCGAACACGCCGCCGACCGTCACCGACGAGCAGTACGCGGGCCTGCTGGAGCGGCTCGGCCCGGCGGCGATGGTCGAGCTCACCGTGCACATCGCCTTCGTCAACATGGCGACGAGGGCCAACGTGGCTAACGGGGTCTCCTCGCAGGGCTTCTCGGACGCCTGCGAGATTCCGCTGGCCGAGGTCCCGGGGAAGCCCCGTGCGGCGGCGTCGACGGCATGATCAAGCAAGCGACGGCCGAGGATCCGTTCATCGCCCACCGCAGCCTACTGTTCACCGTCGCCTACCAGATGCTCGGGTCGGCGGCCGATGCGGAGGACGTGCTGCAGGACTCCTGGCTGCGGTGGGCCGGCATCGACCGCGCGCAAGTGAGCGACCCGCGGGCCTACCTCGTCCGCGTCGTCACCCGGCAGTCCCTCAACCAGCTGCGCACGCTGTCGCGCAGGCGCGAGGACTACGTCGGCGAGTGGCTGCCGGAACCACTGCTCACCAGCCCTGACGTCGCCGAGGACAGCGCCCTTGCGGAAAGCGTCTCGATCGCGATGCTGACCGTGCTGGAAACGCTGGCTCCGGTGGAGCGTGCGGTGTTCGTGCTCCGCGAGGTCTTCGAGCTGCCCTACGGCGAGATCGCCGCGGCCGTGGACAAGTCCGCGCCCACGGTGCGGCAGATCGCCCGGCGGGCCCGCGAGCGGGTGGCGGCCCGACGGCCTCGGGTACGGGTGAGCCGGTCGGAGCAGCGAGCCGTGGTGGAACGGTTCCTGGCGGCGGTGCGCACCGGGCAGGTGGAGGAACTGATCGAGGTCATGGCACCGGACGTGGTCCTGATCCCCGACGGCGGCGGGCTCGCGCCCGCAGCGCGCGCTCCGATCCACGGTGCCGAACTCGTCGCGGAGTCGCTCGCGCGCCCGGGCCGGACGGTGTCGACCGTCTGGCTCAACGGCGCGCCCGCCGGCCGGATCGAGATCGGCGGCCGGGTGGCCGCGGTGAGCCTGGTGGTCGAGGACGGGCGGGTGACCCTGATCCACGCGGTGGCGAACCCGCAGAAACTGACGCGCCTGGAGAAGCCGACCGACCTCGCCAGATAGCCCCCGCGCCGCCGTTCCAGCGGACAGTCCTGTCTGGCCCGCGCAGCCGCAGGGTGGTGGTCCTCGGCACGCCGCCGACCATCACCCTGCGGCGGTGGTGTTCATGGCCACCACCGGCTGCATCTGCCTGCAACTCCTGCCCACCTTCGGCGCACGCTCAGTACGACCGCGCTCGCCCGCACAAGCAGTCGCGTCTTCACCACCAACCGTCCTCCTCCAACCGGGGGGTCGGCGGTTCATCCGGCCAGGCCGCGGCGCAGGGCGGCGGCGAGTTCGGCCATCTGCCGTTGGGACACCTCGGCGGGCAGCGCCTGGGACCCGTGGAACGTCCCGGGCCACTGGTGCAGTTCGACCGGCACGCCCGCCCGGAGCATCCGCAGCGCGTACTCGATGGCCTCGTCGCGCAGCGGGTCGAACTCGGCGGTGGCGACGTGGGCCGGAGGCAGGCCGGACAGGTCGCCGGCCCGCGCCGGCGCGGCGTAGTGGGTGGCGGGTTGGGAGCCCAGGTAGTGCCGCCATGCGACGGCGAGCTTGTCGCGTGTCATCCACGGCGTGTCCGTGAAGGTGCGCTGCGACCAGGTCTCCTGCCGGTCGTCGAGCATCGGCTGGTTGAGCAGTTGGAAGCGGATCGACGGGCCTTGCTCGTCGCGCGCCCGCAGCGCCAGCCCGGCAGCCAGGCCCGCGCCCATGCTGTGGCCGCCGACGGCGATGAGCTCCGGGGCGACGCCGAGCTCCGCGGCGTGCTCGGCCACCCAGAGCAGCACGGCGTAGGCGTCCTCGTGGGCGGCTGGGAACGGATGCTCGGGGGCCAGCCGGTAGCCGACCGAGATCAGCACCGCCCCGGAGCCGTCGGCCATCCGGACGGCCTGCGAGTGCTCGGAGTCCAGGTTGCCGAAGACCCCGCCCCCGCCGTGCAGCCAGACCACGGCGCCCTGTGCCCGGCCCGGCCGGTAGATCCGCACCGGCACGTCCGGGGCGGCGGGCACCGTGCGATCCTCGATCTCCAATCCCGTGGTGTCGGGCGGCGGTCGCAGGGCGGCGCTCGCGGCGAGCCCGGCGCGGGTGGCGGCCGGATCGGTCAGGTCGAGGTCGGGGAGCAGCGGGGCGAAGGCTTCCAGTTCGGGATCCATGCGGTCCACCATCGCGGTTACCCCCATCCCGAATCATCCGCCACCCGTCGGGCGTTCAGCGTCCGCCACGCACCGATCGGCGCCTATTCTGGCGCCATGGAGGCTCTGGCCGAACGGCTGTCGGGACTGGATCCGCACGTCGACGGCGTGATCCGCGTCGTGCTGTTCTACGACACGCTGATGCGCCGGCGGGTGGACCTGCCGGCGCTCGCCCGAGCCTCGGCGGGCCTGGCCGAGTGCACGGCCGGGATCCGGCTGCACGGCACCGGACGGGATATCCGCATGGCGCCCGACGGCCGGGAGGCGTCCGGCCCGCCCGCGCCCGCGTCCGGCACGGCGCCGATCACCCTCGACGAGGAGGAGATCGGCACGGTGTGGCTGGAACGCCCCGGCCCGCCAGGTCCGCTCGACGCGGCGCTGCTGGAGCGGCTCGCCATCGCCGCCGCCGGGGTCGTCGAGCGGTACGGTCCGGCCCGCACCACGATGGCCGATCCCGCCCTGGTCGAACTGGTCGTCAGCGCCGACGGAGACGAGGCGGCCCGCTCCCGGGCGTTGCGGCTGCTGGGATTCGCCGCCGACCTGCCCGTCCGCGTCGTCGCCGTGCGCTCGTCGCTGCCGCTCGACCGGATCGGGGCGCTGATCTGCCCGGCTCGTCCGGTGAAGGCGGCCTCGGTCGCCGACGTCGGAGTGATCCTGGCCGCCGCCGTCGCCCCGGACCGGTTCCCGCCGAACGTCCGCGCCGGCATCGGCGCCGCCGCGAGCCCCGACCGGTCCTGGCACCAGGCCCGCACCGCCCTGCGCTTCACCACTCCCCGTCAGCCGGTCGTCCACCACGACGACCTGGGCGCGCTGGCGTTGCTGGCTGAGATCCCTCCCGACGCCGCGCGCGGCAACGCCGACGTGGCCGCGATCGCCCGCATGGCCGACAGCCCCGAGGACCTGGAGACCCTGGACGCCTACTGCGCCACCGGCTCCCTGCGCGGCGCGGCCGACCTCCTCCACCTGCACCACAGCAGCGTCTCCCGCCGCCTCGAACAGATCGCCAAGGCCCTCGGCATCGAACTCACCGACCCCGCCGGACTGACCCGGGCCCGGCTCGCCCTCACCGCATGGCGGCTCCTGGAGCGTTGAGCCGCGCACGCCCCAGGGCTTGACGGTCTCCAGAAACGCGGCGGTCACGCGGGCGAAATCGTCCGGGCCTCCAGCACGCCGAGGTGACCGTGATCGCTGAGCAGGACGGCACGGCCCGGGGGGCGCGACGGATGTCGTCGAGTTGCTTGGCCTGATCGACGACACCGTCCTTCCCACTGATGACGTAGCAGGTGGGCACGAGCAGGCCGGGCAGTTCGTCGGCCTGGCTCGTAAACGCCCCTTCGGTGAGCCACCCCTGCCACATCTCCCGGCTGACGCCGAGCATGTCCTCGGCGAGCGACGCCGTGCGGCCGAAATCGACATCAGCGCCTCCGACGACGCCTACTGGGCCGCCAAAGAGCCGACCGGCCTGGAGATCGGCCGCTACAGCCACGGCGGCTTCTTCGGATGCTCCGCCGATCACCGGCACCCGGTGACGTTCCACAGCCAATGACCGGGCACGGCACCGCAATTGCCGACCGCCTGCACCGCCCGCGGCCAGGGACTCGACATCTTGACAGCGGCCCAATTTGACGTCTTGGCGAGCCGGCCGAGCACGGGCGACGGCGGCCGCTCCAGTTCCCCACGTGCGGTCAGTTGAGGCATCGCGTTCCGTGAGGCATTCCTGAGCCTCAGAAGCCCACTCACCCGGTGAGGGGAACGGGATCGCCCTGCCGGGTGAGGCGTCGCCGCGACGGTCGGTGCGATGTTCAACCGCATGACGGGTTCGAGACGTGGGATGACGGCATCCCGGCTGACGTGGTGGCGTCAATGGCCTCGATGGGTGGGCCGAGCAACGATGGTCTGGGGTGTGGCGTACGCGGCCTTCGGCCTGGCATGTGCGCTCAGCCCGACCCCGCTGCTCTACCGCGACGACACCCCGGCGCCTTCCGCGCTGGGCTGGGCAGTCGTGGCGGTGGGCTTTCTCGCGGTGCCGGCTTGTGTCGCGGTGGGGCGGTACGGGCTGCGGCCGACGCTGCGCGTGTGGCTGTGGGTGCTCTGCGGGCTGGCCGGGGCAGCTGCGTTCGGCCTGCTCATGGACGTCATCACGCTGATATTCGGCCAAGGGGTGGACAGCGGGGCGGCCGCTGCGAACCACGGGCTGGCGGCAACCGGGGCGCTCCTGTTGGCGGCCACGGCCCGGTCCGACCGCCGCCCGGCCACCGTCTCCGCAATCGCCCCACCCACCACGGTCGCCGCCCCGACACCCTCGGCCGCCTCCCGGACGGTCCATCTCGCTGCCTGCGCCGGGACAGCGGCCTTCCTTCCTTACACGGTGATGAAACTGATCTGGGCGTCCGGCGGTACCTTCGCCGGGACGACCGGCGACGAGATCATCGCGATTTCCGAGCGCAACGGCGCCTCGGGAATCTGGCTCACCCTGGAGTCGTGGGGACTCGACGGCACCGCGCTGTTGGCCGTGCTCGGGGTCTTCCTGCTCTGGGGACTGGTCCGCCCATGGGGCCAGGTCTTCCCGCGCTGGTTGCCGTTGCTGCACGGCAGCCGCGTCCCGCGCTGGCTCCCCCTGACCCCGGCCCTGCTCGGCGCCGCCACCCTCGCTCCGTACGGGGTGGTCGGGATCGGTTACACCACTCTGGCCACGGCCGGCATCGTCACAATGCGGCGCGGGGACTTCCACACCGCGAGTGACGCGCTGTTGGTCGGCTGGATCGGCATGGTCGCATTCACCGTGTACGGCGTCGCGCTGACCATCGCCGCCCGCTCGTACTGGCATCGAACCGTTAGATCTTCCGCTAACTAGCCGTCCGCGGGGAGTTTCGGCTGGTCACCCGAGATCCGGGAATTGCGTGGTAGCAAAATTTCTCCCGCAGTCTGTTCGCATGTCTGGTTCATATGTTCGCCACGATCGCCCTCTCATGCCGCTGGTCACGCTGTACTGCTCGCGTTCGGCTCTGCCGGTGTAGGGGCCCGCTCCACCCGTGCGCGGTCGGTCTCGTCTTGCCTCCCTCGGCCCCGTGTCAAAACGCTCTGGGCCCGACGGGACGATGATGTCGAGCACCTGCTCCAGTTCAAGGACGCTGTTAGCGCCATCGTGACTCGACTCAGCACCCCCTTGGAACGGCACGGTGAGCAGGCGGGGTGCGAGGGCTGAGCATGCCACGAAATGCCCGCCCCCGGATGCCGCTGGGACGCTCCACCGGCCGCCGACCGGTGGCCCGGCGCATCGATAACGGAAAGTTCGGTCCTCTGCGTGCGGGGCTCCCGTCAAGGGGCCCGCTGCATGCGACCGCCGACTTCCATCGCGGTCGTCATTGTTGATCAGTAGACTCCGGCCGAAGAAGCGATCTTCTGGGGTGAACAACGTTGCGCGCCGACATTTTCCTGGGCCGGACGAAACGGAATGCGCGGCTGGTCGTGCTGGGGGTCTTGGTGGCGGCTGCCGGAGCCTGCTCCGCAGACGAACCGAAGATCGACATCTCCGGGTTGCATGCCTGCGACGTCCTGGAAAGTACCCAACTGGACGCCATCGGGGTGGATCACGTGTCGGCGCAGAATCCGGCGGGCCGCGCGCAGGGGGGCGGCAGCAACGGCGACTATACGCGGTGCACGTGGAAGTCGTCCCCGCGCACCGCGTGGTACTCGATCTCGGTGTCCCTCCAACCTTCGCGTGACAACGCCTGGGTCGGGAAGAAGGGGAAGACCGAGCCGGTGTCCGGATCGCGCACCAGTCTTCTCGGCTATCAGATGTCGGTCGCGGCCGGCCCCGACCGGGGAGTGATCGGGATCGAGTTGCTACGAGCCAAGAAGCCGATACGCGAGATCACCGAGATGGTCGTCGAGAACCTGCGATCCGCTTAGATCGGGTGGCGGCTCCTGCTCATGCTGGCGGAAACGCCCATAACCCTGGCTGGGTGCGGGTGGACCGGCCCTACTGCCCAGGTCCGAGCAGGACGTCAACGGCGTCGCGTACGCCGTGGTGTTGGTTGGCCGACTCCCCCAGACTGGCCGCGCGTGCGGTGAAATCGGAGGAGTCCGACAGCGCGCGCAACCGTTCGATGAGCCGGTCGGCGGTGAGGCGGTTGAGTGGAAGAGGCGCGGGGCCGAGATGCTCCTCGTGGATGCGGCGCGCCCAGTAGGGCTGGTCCGCGATGTGGGGAACGGCCAGTTGGGGGACCCCGGCGAGCAACGCCGCATGCGTGGTCCCAGCACCGCCGTGGTGCACCACCGCCCGCATTCGGGGGAACAGCCAATCGTGCGGGACGTCGGCGATCCCGAGAACATCGTCGCCGGCTGGCCCGGTGAGATCTGTGCCGGAAAGGACCAGCCGCAGACCGGTCGCACGAGCAGCGGCCAGAGCGAGTTCGCGAGTTCGATCGGGCTGAACGACCGACATGCTTCCGAAGCCGAGGTAGATCGGCGGTGGGCCGGCCTCCAGGAAGTCGAGCAGTTCCTGCGGCGGCACCCAGTCGTCGGGTGTCGGGAGCGTCCACGGACCGGTGACCGTGACGTTGCGCGGCCAGTCCCGCGCGGCGGGAACCAGGAGCGGACTGGCCCCGAGCGCGGTGGGAACGGTGTCGAGAGTCCGGCGAAAGCCCTTCGCCCCCGTCTCAGGCATGCCCAGCCGGTGGCGGACGAGGCGACCCGCCTGGGTGACCGAGCGCGATAGGAGCCAGCGGCCCAGTCGGGTGCGGGACAGGTTCGCGGATTGGGTGCGGGCGTTCTGAGCGGTGAGGCCGCAACGGCCGTCCGCCGTTGGGTGAAAGGGGCAGAGCAAGGCGATGGCGTGGCCCGCACGGTCGTGCTGAGCGATCGAGGCGACCGAGTCCAGGGTGAAAATGCCGCTGACGAACAGGTCGGCGGTGCCGGCCAGGCTCAGGAGCCCGTCGGCGAGCGGTTGGGCGGCGTCGGCGTACACCCGCCGCATGTGGCGCAGTTCGCGGAAAGGCCGGCCGGCGGAGTCGGCGATCCAGGTGCGGCCGGCGCCGCTCGTCATCTGACCGGTGATCGACACCTCGAGCGGCTGGAACCGCAGAGCGCGGTCCGTCACGAGCCGCTCGGAGTCGACCGAGGCGGCGACGGTGACCTCGTGCCCGGCCGCCTGGATGCCCTGGGCGAGCGGGATCAGCGGCTGCACATCGCCGCGGGAGCCACCAGCGACCACCATTACACGCATGCCGTTCCCCAACCTTCATGCGAAACGACGAACTTACCATATGGCAACGTACGAGATTGCATTGCTTGCCCAGGTAAACTAGCCCCAGGCGAGGAACAAGCAGTTATCTCCGCCAGTGACCATCGACATTCGAGGCATGTTCCTGATTACTTTTTGGGTAGCCCGGACGGGCACCGAGCGAAGACGAAAAAGACGCCGCTCAAAGATGAGACGTGGCCGCATATCCCGTCTGAGCTGGCTGTTTGCTTTCGCGCGTCTTCCGGAGGCCCTGGTGCCGTCCGAGACGAGGACGGCGTGCTGCACCCGGTCCTCGCCGACTACCTGGCGTTCGTGGACTGGGACGGGCAGCACATCCGCGACCTGATCACCTGACAGCGGCCCACGCTCGGCTCTGCAACAGCGAACCGCAGCGCACGTCGGTGCACGCCGGTGAGCCTTTCGCTCTGCAGGTCCGCGTTGCTGGGAGAGTGTGATCAGGGCCGGTTAACGCCCCGAACCTGATCGGTCCCTACGAAGCTTCATGACCAAGGCGATGAGGAAGGCGATCTCAGCCGCGATCAGCACCCCACCGAACAAGCCTCGCCAGGAGAATTGTAATGCCCGGACCGGGGCCAGCTCCGCGATGATCCATGCTGCCAGCGCGCCCGCGACAACGACGCTGACCAGCAGCGACTGCCATGGCGAGAGGGTGCGTTTCTTGGTCGGGCGGTTCCGGCCGTTGTACATGAGCACCTCCGCCTTGTTTGAGGCGAAATGCTAGCCACATCCATCAGCCGTGCTGCGATCGGGTTTTAGGGGAAGACCGCCGCGTGGCCCAGGCGACCGCTTCGACATGCGCCATCTTGTCGCCAAGGTTCCGACCTGGCTCACCCCCGCAGCGACTGCGGTCACGCTCCTCAGCACTCGGCGAGCGACTCGATCTAATGTTCGAGAATACTGAGACGGGCGCTCCCTCGGCTTCTAGGCTCGATGCCGTGACGACCCCTGAACCAGCTGTTGAACCCGCCGAGCCGTGTCGCGGCTTCTGGGACGACACCGCCCGCATCCGGGCCGGCTACCTAGCCGAGGTGCCGACCCAGACCCTGGTGTTGAAGGTCGCCGAAGAGGTCGGTGAGGTCGCCGAGGCCTACATCGGGATGACCGGCGGCAACCCGCGCAAGGGCGTCCACAAGAACAGAACCGACGTCCTGGACGAGCTCGCCGACGTCATCCTGGCCGCTGCGATCCCCATGGTCGATCTGGCGGGCGGCGCCGCCCAGGCCGAGGCGCACATGGCCAGACGGCTCGGTGTCGTCTCCGCCCGCGATGTGGCCGCTCCCCCGGCTGGGGCCCGGGGCGCGAGCGGCTGGCACGGGTCCTTCATCGCACCTCACATCCTGCTGCAGCGCCAGGACGGTCACGTACTGATGCTGCGCCGCCACGCCACCGGATACCGCGACGGGTGGCTGTGCCCACCGGCCGGGCGGATCGAGCCGGGCGAGGACGTGCTGGCCGCCGCGATCCGCGAAGCCGCGGAGGAGAGCGGCGTCCGGCTACGAAAGCAGGACGCCCAGTTCGTCCACGTCATGCACCGCACCGAAACGACACTGCCCGCTCCGTGCCACGCGGTCAGCGACTACTGGTTTCGCTTCGACCGCTGGGAGGGCGAACCACGCGCCGCCGAACCCAACAAGGCATCGGAGGCGTTGTGGATCGACCCGGCGAACCCACCCGACGACCTGATCCCCCACTGCGCCATGGCCCTCGCCGCGATCATGCGCGGCGAACCGTTCAGCGTCCACGGCTGGTCCTGAGATCCACTTGTCGCCCCCGAGGGCCGGACGAAGAAACTCCGGCCGCTTTTCAGGCCGTCCACCACTTCGTTCCTGAACCGAGAAGGCCGACGACGATCTGCTGTAACCGGCCACCCTGAGCACCCGTCCTAACCACGCCCTCCAGTGATGCGTCCGGTACCGGCGAACAAGGCCAACGACGCCAGGGCGCTCACGGCGGCGATGAGCGGAAGCGCGCCAGAGCCGTGCGTGCTGAGTAGCCAGCCACCGAGACCGGCGCCGAGTGAGGCTCCGACATAGACCGCGCTGCTGCTGAGCGCCAAGGCTTGCGGCCCGGTCTCCGGTCCGGCCAACTGGAGGACGCGGGCCTGGACGGGCGGGGGAATCGCCCATGCGGCGGCCGACCACACCAGCAGGAGGACAACGACGACGGGAAGGTACGCGGGTCGCAGCGACCAGCACAGCGCGAGTCCGATCATGGCGGCGACGAAGACCACCGCCGCGGTGGTGAACGCCCGTCCCGAGCCGAACCGGTCGACGAGCCCACCACTGAGACGTGCTCCAGCGATGCCCGCAGCGCCGGTCAATGCCAGTAGCCCGCCCAGCATGGCCGGCGTCACGCCCGCCGCGTCGTGGAGGAAGGCCGCGAGATAGGTCTGGAACAGCAGATTTCCCAGCACCGCGACGACAGCGGCGAGCAGAACGCACAGCACGGCGGGACGTGCCAGAGGGCTGAGTCGCTCAGCGAGGCCGGCGGCCGGCGAGGGCGGAACATCTGGCACCGCCAGGCCCACGCAGACCAGCGCTATCAGGCCGAGAAGGCCGCCGAGCACGAAGGTGGCCTGCCATCCGAATGCCGCACCGGTCCAGGTGCCCAGCGGAACTCCGATGACAACGGCACCGGTCAGCCCGGTCATGACGGTGGCGAGGTGGCGGCCCTGCCGCTCAGGCGGAGAATGCGCAGCCGTGACCGCGAACACGGTGGGCAAGGTGACCGCAGCCGCGAATGCGGCCAGGATCCGCAATGCCATCAAGGCCGGATAGGAGGCGGCGAGCGGAACGGCGAAGTTGGCGGTGCAGAACAGCAGCAGGCCGCCGATGAGCAGGCGTTTCCGAGGCCATGAAGCGGTGACGACGGCGGCCACCGGTCCGACTACCGCGCACATCACCGAGAAGACGCTCACCAGCTGGCCGGCTGCCGCCTCGCTGACCTGTAAGTCGTGCGCGATGGACGGCAGCACCCCCACGATGACGAAGTCGTCCGTCTGCAGGGCCAGAGCAGTGATGGCGAGCGCGAGAAGCCAGGGCTCGGCGAACGCGCGGCGGCGTGTGACATCCATGGGACGTTAACGTAACATGTGTTTCCTTAACTTCGACCAACCGAGCCAGGAGCGCCGCCAGTGGCCAGACCCCGCGACCCGCACCGCCGCACCGAGATCCTTGACGCGGTTCTGGACCACCTCGCCCAGACCGGGCTGTCCAGCGGATTCTCCTTCCGGCCGATCGCGCAGGCGCTAGGCCACAGCACGCGCGTGCTCACCCATCACTTCGCCGACAAGGACGCGCTGCTGGCCGCGCTGCTGACACGTCTGGACGAGATCCAGCATGAGCAACTCCATGCGACGGAAGGCTGGGACGACACCGATCGGGGCATCGGATCGATCGTCCGCGACTCCTGGCACCGCCATCTCAGGCCGGCCAACCTTCCCTACACTCGCCTGATCCACGAGATCGAGGGACTGGCGGCCGCCGGGCGCCTCGGTGGCCAAGTTCCCAAGTTCCTGGCCGAGCGGGCCGAATTCGTCGCCGGGGCACTGACCGCCCGCGGACTCGATCCCCGCGAGGCGATGATCAAGGCGACCTACCTCAACAGCGCCTACGCCGGCCTGCAGACCGACCTGCTGATCACCGGCGACCACACCCGCGTCGAAGCCGCCCTCGACGACCTCTGCAAGCTCGCCGACTCCTGGACGGCAACGAACTCAGCCGGGTAATACTCGGACGGGACTGTCGAAGATCGGGGCGAGGTCGGAGACGGCGGTTACGTTGCCTGGTCGGGCAACTGCACTGCGGGATCGGGAGCGCATGGTGGCCGCGGAAGAACGTGAATCGCCGATCGAGATCCGTGATGACATACCGGCGTCGGCTCGGGTGTACGGATGGGCGCTCGGCAGTAAGGACAATTACCAGGTCGACCGCGACTTCGCGTTGAAGACCGCGCCCGCCTTTCCCGAGTCGATCGATATCAGCCGGCAGAACCGGCTGTTCCTGTACCGGGCGGTGCGGTACCTGGCGACCGAGGCCGGGATACGGCAATTCCTGGACCTGGGTTGCGGGCTGCCCACCGACAACAATGTCCATCAGGTCGCGCAGCGGTTCGCGCCCGACGCCCGCGTCGTCTACGTCGACATCGACCCGATCGTGCTGGCCTACGGCCGCGCGCTGCTGGCCGGGGACGGCTCGACCGTCGTCATCAACGCCGACTTCCGCGACCTGGACGCCGTCCTGAGCCACTCCGAGGTCGGGCGGCTGATCGATTTGGACGAGCCGCTGGCGGTGCTGTTCCTGTCGGTCGGGCACCACCTGACCGACGCCGACGATCCGCGCGGCATCCTGCACACCGTCATGGACCGGGCGGCGCCCGGCAGCCACCTGGCGTTCTCCCAGGTCGTCTGCTCCGACCCCGGCCGCGCCGCCGAACTCGACGCGCGCATGAACGCCGCCGGCATCCCGTGGCAGAACCGCACTCGCGAGGAGGTCGGCGCACTCCTGCTGGACGGACTGGAGCCGGTCGATCCGGGACTGGTCAACCTGCTGCATTGGCGCCCCGACCCCGACCAGCCGCCCCTGCCGCCCGTCCCCGACGAACTGGCCCAGTTCGTCGGTGCCTCCAGGATGGGACGAGACGTCTGCGAATACGGCGGCATCCTGCGAAAGCCGTGAACGGCATGTGGCGATCGGCGCGAGCAACGCCCTGATCGAGTTCTCCGCCGGGGAAGGCGCCATCGTTCATCAACCGAGCCCTCGGCAGGCTCCGTCCAGCCCGTCAGCCGGCGGGCCCATGTGTCCGGGTGAGGTCGTCCGGTAGCCCAGGCTGGCTCGCCCGCTGCGGGCCTTAGCGTAACCGTGCAGGTCAGCGGGTAGTTTTGCAGTGCAAAATCATGTGTTGTGAATCTGGTGCGGGGGTTGGTGCGCGCCCTAGCCTCCACGACTACCGGCACAGACGTCCGGTTACGTGGCTCCTGGGGTGAATGAGGTCCAATGTACGATCTGCTGGTTCGCGGGGGGACGGTGCTGGACGGCACCGGGTCCGCCCGCCGCCGCGCGGACGTGGCCGTCACCGCGGGACGCATCGCGGAGGTCGGCCTCCTGGACGGCGCGCGGGCCGCCGAGGAGATCGACGCGACCGGCCGGTACGTCATGCCGGGCTTCATCGACACCCATGTGCACGGTGACGCGGCCGTGTTCGACCCCGACGTGCAGCACGCCGCGCTGCGGCAGGGCGTCACGACGTTCGTGCTCGGGCAGGACGGCGTGTCCTACGCCCCGGCGAGCGCGGCGACGCTGCGGTACGTCAGCCGGTACTTCGCTCCTGTGAACGGCGTCCATCCGGGCCTGGACGACGGGCCGGTCTCGGTCGCCGAGCTGCTCGCCGGATACGACCGGAGGACGCCGCTCAACACCGTCTACCTGCTCCCCCACGGGACCATCCGGCACAGCGTCATGGGGACCGCGCGGCGGGTCCCGGAGGCCGGCGAGCTGGCGGCGATGCGCGCCCACGTCGAGCGGGGGCTGGCGGAGGGCGCGGCCGGGCTGTCCACGGGGCTGGAGTACGTTCCCGGCGCCTACGCGGACGCGGCCGAGATCGCCGCGCTGTGCGAGCCGGTCGGCGCGGCGGGGCTGCCCTACGTCACGCACATGCGCGGGTACGAGTCGGAGGCCGTCACGGCGATGGCCGAGGTGCTGGAGATCGCGCGCGCCGGACGCGTCGCCCCGCACGTGTCGCACTACCACGGCCCCAAGGACCAGCTGGTCGCGCTCGTGGACAACGCACGCGCCGAAGGCATCGACCTGACCTTCGACAACTACCCGTACCTGCGGGGGTCCAGCACGCTGACGCTGGTCACGCTGCCGGGCTGGCTCCCGATCGCCGACCTGGACGGCACGCTGGAGGCGCTCGCCGACCCGGCGGTCCGGCGGCGGCTGGAGCGGGAGTGGTTCGCGCACCGGCCCGAGGTGTGGCCGCGCATCACGTTGTCGCACGTCCCGTCGGACGAGTACCGCTGGGCCGAGGGCATGGCCCTTCCGGACGCGGCGGCGCAGGCCGGCAAGGCCCCTGGCGAGTTCTGCTGCGACCTGCTCGTCGCGACGCGGCTGGAGGCGGGCTGCGTGTTCGGGCAGCCGCCGACCAACAGCGAGGAGTCGGTGCGGGCGCTGCTCAAGCACCCCGCCCAGACGACCGGCTCCGACGCCATCTACCAGGGCGGGCATCCGCATCCGCGCGGCTGGGGCGCCTTCGCCCGGCTGCTCGGGCGGCACGTCCGCGACCTCGGCGACTGGACGTGGGAGCAGGCCGCCGTGCATCTGTCCGGCCGCGCCGCCGACCGCTTCCGGCTCGCCGGCCGGGGCCGCGTCGAGCCGGGGTACGCCGCCGACCTCGTCGTCCTCGATCCCGCCACCGTCACCGACCGCTCCACCTACGAAAGTCCCAGGGTGCCCGCCGAAGGCGTGGAACACGTCATCGTGAACGGCGTGGCCGTCCTCAGGGACGGCGCTCTCGCGGCGGCCCACGAGCCGCCCGGACGGGCCCTGACACCCGCCTGACCCCAGAACGACCCCCCGCCCAGTTCGCCGGAGCCCGCTCGGGCTCCGGACCAGCACAAGGAGTCCATCCATGATCGGTAGGTTCACGCGCGCCATCGTGGCCGTCACGGCGCTGGGCACGCTGACCGCCACGGCCGCCTGCGGCGTCGAGTCCGGCGACGGCGGCTCGTCCGGCGGCACCGGCAAGTCCAAGGCCCTCAAGGTGGGCTGGTCCACGATCTACCTGACCCCGTCGTGGATGCAGCAGACCGACAAGATGATCAAGGACGATGTCGCGAAGCTGAAGCAGGACGGCAAGGTCGCCGACTACCAGGTGTTCAACGCCAACGGCGACACCTCCCAGCAGATCGCCCAGATCCGGGCGATGATCCAGCAGAAGTACGACGTCATCCTGGTGGACGCCGGGTCGTCCACGGCGCTGAACCCGGCGCTGGAGCAGGCGGCGGACGCGGGCATCACGGTCGCCAACTTCGACAGCCTGGTCACCTCCGAGAAGGTCGTGCGCGTCGGCACCGACCAGACCGAGTGGGGCCGGATGATGGGCCAGTGGCTCGGCGACACGCTGGGCGGCAAGGGCAAGATCATCGCGTTCAACGGGCCGGCCGGCGTCGCGGTCAGCGAGCAGCGCTGGAAGGGCGCCGAGGAGGCGCTGAAGAAGTACCCCGGCATCAAGGTCGTCTCGAACGTGCACAGCGAGTACAACCTGGCCCCGGCCGCGCAGGCGTTCGCCTCGGCGTACTCCGCGAACCCCGACATCGACGGCGTGTTCTCGCAGGGCGGCGCCCTGTCGGCGGCGGCGCTGCAGACGCTCGTCAAGCAGAAGAAGAAGCTCGTGCCGATCACCGGCGAGAACTACAACGGCTTCCTGAAGCTGTGGCAGGAGAACAAGGACGCCGGGTTCTCGTCGCTGTCCACTGCGCAGCCCAACTACCTCGGCGTGATCGCACTGCGCGCGGCGGTCGCGAAGGCCGGCGGGGCGACGGTGCCGAACCAGATCACCGTGCCGCTGCCCAGGATCACCAACGAGAACCTGGCCCAGTACGTCAAGGCGGACCAGCCGGACGACTCGTACCCCATCCAGGACCTGCCGCAGTCCGAGATCGACAAGCTGATCGGCAAGTAGCCATGACACTCCTGGCCGTCGAGCGGGTCTCCAAGTCCTTCGCAGGCAACCGCGTGCTGCACGAGGTGAGCTTCGACGTCCGCGCCGGTGAGGTGCTCGCGCTCGTGGGCGAGAACGGCGCGGGCAAGAGCACCGTGCTGTCCCTCATCACGGGGCTGCTGGCACCGGACGCCGGGCGGGTCGTCTACGACGGCGACCCCGTCCGCGACTGGTCGCCGCACCGTGCGCGGGCCGTCGGGATCGGCTCGGTGCACCAGGAGCTCAGCCTCAACCCGCATCAGACCATCGCCGAGAACGTGTTCCTCGGCCAGTGGCCGGCGCGGCGCGGGCTCGTCCTGCGCCGCGACCTGGCCCGGCGCGCCCGGCCGCTGCTGGAGCGCGTCGGCCTGGACGCCGACCCGCTGACCCGGGCGGGACGCCTCCCCCTCGGCCAGCAGCAGCTCGTCGAGCTGGCCAAGGCGCTCGCGTCCTCCCCGCGCCTGCTGATCCTGGACGAGGCGACGTCCGCGCTGGACGACGACCAGGTCAAGAGCGTGTTCGAGGTCGTGGACGAGCTGCGCGAGGCGGGCTCGTCCGTGATCACCGTCAGCCACCGGATGGGCGAGCTGTTCGCCATCGCCGACCGGCTGACGGTCCTGAAGGACGGCGCGGTCATGGCCACCCGGGAGCGGGCGGAGACCGACCACGACGACATCGTGCGCCTGATGATCGGCCGGGAGCTGTCCGACCTGTTCCCGCCGAAGGCCGGGGCGGTCCCGCCGGGGACCGCGGCCGGCCCGGTCGCGGCGGAGATCGCGGCGATTCCCTCCGAAAAGGAGATCGCCGAGGAGAAGAAGGCCGCGACGGACGCGACACCCGTCCTCACCGGCAGGCCGGTGCTGAGCGCGCGGGGGCTGACCGTCCCCGGCGCCTGCGCCGGCGTCGACCTCGACCTGGATCCCGGCCGGATCATCGGCCTCGGCGGGCTCCAGGGCCAGGGGCAGCGGGCGGTGCTGCGCGCGCTGTTCGGGCTCGTCCGGCACACCGGGCGGATCGAGCTGGACGGGCGCCCCGCCCGCCTCGGGTCGCCGCGCGCGGCGATCCGCGCCCGCATCGCCTACGTGCCGGAGGACCGCAAGGTCGAGGGCCTGCACGTGGCGCAGACCGTCCGGGCGAACCTGTCCCTCACCAACCTCGACGTCGTCACGCCCGCGCGGCGGCTCACCACCGTCGACCGCGGGGCGGAGGCCCGGCTGGTCGACGACCTCATCGAGCGGATGCGGATCAAGGTGGCCGGGCCGGAGCAGGAGGCGCGCCGGCTGTCCGGCGGCAACCAGCAGAAGGTCGCGCTGGCCCGCTGGCTGCCGTCCGAGCCGCGGGTGCTGCTGCTGGCCGAGCCGACCCGCGGCATCGACGTCGGCACCAAGCGCGAGATCTACCACCTGCTCCGCCGGCTGGCCGACGGCGGCGTGGCGGTGCTGGTCACCTCGGGAGACACCATGGAACTGGTCGGCCTGTGCGACGAGGTCGCCGTCATGTACGAGGGCGCGGTCGTGGACCGGCTGTCGGGCGGCGACCTCACCGAGGAGCGGCTGGTCCGCGCCTCCGTGACCGGGACGGTGGCGCATGCCTGACCGCCTCACCGGGGCGCTGCGCGGCAACGTGGACGTGGCGGGCCTCGGCGCGCTGCTGGTCGTCCTGCTCGCCGTCTACAGCCACTACGACCCCGAGGTGTTCACCCCGGCGTCGATCACGATCCTGTCGGCGCAGTTCCTGCCGCTGATCCTGGCCGCGATGGGGCAGAGCACCGTCATGCTGGCCGGCGGCATCGACCTGTCGCTCGGCTCGGTGCTGGCGCTCGCGATGGCGGTGTTCGCCGTCCGGGCCGAGGACGGCGTCGTGCTCGCGGCCGTGCTGGCCCTGCTGGCCGCCGCCGCGACCGGGGCCGCGAACGGCGTGCTCGTCGCGTACGCGGGGCTGCCGCCGATCATCGTGACGCTGGCCGCGTCGTTCCTGTGGGGCGGCGTCACGCTCGTCGTGCTCCCCCAGCCGGGCGGCAGCGTCCCGGCCGGCCTGGTCAAGGCGTACAACAACGGCTGGAACGGGATCGCGCTGCCGTTCCTGGCGATCGCCCTGGTCCTGGTGCTGTGGAAGGTCGTCCGGACGACCCGGTTCGGGCTCTCGCTGTACGCGGTCGGCGGCAACGAGCACGGCGCCTACGCCAGCGGCATCGCGACGCGGAAGGTGAAGATCTCCGCCTACGCGCTGGCCGGCGTCTTCGTCGGCCTCGCCGGGATCGGCCTCGCCGTCCAGACCGGCTCGGGGGACGCCACGATCGGCGCCCCGTACACGCTCAACTCGATCGCCGCGTCCGTGCTCGCCGGGGTCAGCTTCTTCGGCGGCGTCGGGCAGATGCGCGCGACCGTCCTGGCCGCGCTGCTGATCGGCCTGCTGACGAACCTGCTGCTGTTCACCGGGCTGTCGCCCTTCTACCAGCTGATCATGCAGGGCGCGGTGCTGATCGTGGCGATCGCCGTCAAGACGTTCGCGACCCGGGAGAGGACGGACTGATGACCGCGCTACCGCGCGCCGCCGCAGTGCCGAGGGTGCTGCGGGACAACCGCGCCGCCTGGGCGTTCGGCGTGCTCATCGTGACCTGGATCGCCGCGATCCTGTTCGCGAAGGGCTTCGACAGCGTCTCCAGCGTCCGCTACCTGGTGCAGACCGCCGCGTTCCTCGGCATCGTCGCCGTCGGCCAGACCCTCGTGATCATGATGAGCGGCATCGACCTGTCGGTGTCGGGCGTCGTCGCGCTGTCGGCGGTCGTGTGCGCGCAGGTCGCGTCCGGCTCGGGCGGGACGGCGGGCATCGCCGCGGCGCTCGCGGCGAGCGTCCTCGTCGGGATCGCCAACGCGGCCGGGGTGACCTGGCTGCGGGTGCCGCCGATGGTGATGACGCTGGCCACCGGCACGATCGTCGCCGGCGCGCTGCTCGTCTACACCGACGGGTCGCCGAAGTCGGCGAAGGTGCCGCTGCTGGCGTCGTTCGCCAACGACCGCGTCGCGGGGGTGCCGCTCGCGTTCGTCCTGTGGATCGCCATCACCGCGGTCGCCGCCTGGCTGCTGCACGCCTCCCGGGTCGGACGGTACGTGTTCGCGCTCGGCAACGGAGAGCGGGCCTCGCGCGCGTCCGGGGTGCCGCTCGCGCGCACCGCGTTCATCGCCTACGGGACGTGCGCGCTGCTCGCCGGGGTGTCCGGTCTGGTGCTGCTCGGGTTCACCTCCACCAGCTCGCTCACGATGGGCAACCCGTACCAGCTGCTGTCGATCGCGGCGGTCGTGCTGGGCGGGACGTCCATTCTCGGTGGGCGCGGGCACGTCCTCGGGACGGTCGCGGGCGCCCTGCTGCTGACGCTGCTGACGGCGCTGCTGGCGGCGTGGAACGTGTCGGAGGGCGTCCGGCAGATCGTGCTCGGGCTGCTCATCATCGCGCTGCTGCTCGCCTACGCCCGGGAACGGCGGTCCTGATGACGTCCTCGGGGGAGCTTCTGCGGGCCATGGT
The DNA here is from genome assembly GCF_040677125.1 of Actinomadura sp. NPDC049382. Lineage (NCBI taxonomy): Bacteria > Bacillati > Actinomycetota > Actinomycetes > Streptosporangiales > Thermomonosporaceae > Actinomadura > Actinomadura sp. NPDC049382. The sequence goes on along the minus strand of NZ_JBFARO010000025.1, from coordinate 47,225 downwards.
CGGCATCGCCAGCGTCAACCCGCGCGCCGGTTCCGGGCCCGGGTTCGGCGAGGCGGCGATCGCCGAGTACGTCCGCGACTGGCTGGCCGGACACGGGATCGAGGCCGAGCTGCGGGAGGTGCTGCCGGGACGTCCCAACGTCGTCGCGACCGTGCCGGGGCGCGGGCCGCGCATGGTGCTGCTCGAATCGCACCTGGACACGGTCGAGACCACCGGCATGTCGATCGACCCGTTCGCCGGGACGATCCGGGACGGCCGCCTCTACGGCCGCGGCGCCTGCGACGCCAAGGGACCCCTCGCGGCGTTCATGCGGGCGGCGGTCGAGCTCGCCGCCGACCCGGCGGAGACGGGGGTCGTCCTCGCCGGGGTGATGGACGAGGAGCACGCCTACCAGGGCGTCCTCGGCCTGATCTCCGACCTCGGCGACATGCCGGTGGTGGGCGCGATCGTGGGCGAGCCGACCGGGCTGGTGCCCGCGACCGCGCACAAGGGCTGCGTCCGCTACACCGTCCGCGCGCTGGGCAGGGCCGGGCACAGCTCCCGGCCGGACGAGGCCGTCAACGCCGTCACCCTGATGTCCCGCGTGATCGACCACATCGCCTCCGCCGAGCCGGACGTCGCGCCGCATCCCCTGCTGGGGCCGGCGACGCGCTGCGTCACCCGGATCAGGGGCGGTGAGGGGCCGAACACCATTCCGGGCCGCTGCGAGATCGACGTCGACCGCCGCACCCTCCCCGGCGAGGACCCCCTCGACGTGTGGCGTCGCGACCGCGCCGAGCTGACCGCCCTCCTCCCCGGCCAGATCGAGGTGGACGAGCCGTTCACCGTCGACTACGCCCTCGACACCCCGGCGGCCAGCCCGGTGCCGGCCGCGCTCTGCCGCGTGCTGGAGGCGGCGGGACGTCCCGCGGCCGTCCAGGGCATGCCGTTCGGCACCGACGCGAGCAAGCTGGCGCGCGCGGGCATCCCCTCGGTCGTCTTCGGCCCCGGCTCGATCACCGATGCCCACTCCGCGGACGAATCGGTGGCGCTCGCCGACGTGGACCTGGCGACCAGGCTGGTCGTCGACACCGTCCGGTCCCTCGACGGGGGCCCGGCGTGAAGCTGACGGAGCACATCGACCTCATCGGCAGCGGAGCGGCCGGGTTCGACCTCACCGATCCGCTGGACTGCCACGTGTACCTCGTGAGGGGGCCGGCCGGAGCGGCACTGATCGACTCCGGAGCCGGGGCGTCCGCCCGGGAGTTCGCCCAGCGGCTGCGCGGCGAGACAGGAGAGCGGCATCTGCTGCTCACCCACGGGCATGCCGACCACGCGGGCGGCGCCGCCGAGCTGGCGCGGAGCGTGGAGGGGATCGCCGTTCGCGCGGGGGCACCGGCGGACCAGTGGATCGCGTCCGGCGACGAGAAGCTGCTCAGCGTCGACCGCGGCAAGGCTGCCGGGGTCTACCCCGACGAGTACGCGTTCGCGGCGTGCCCGGCGGTGCGTCCCATCGCGGACGGCGAGCAGGTCGACCTCGGCGGGGGCGTCGTCCTGCGGGCCGTCGCCACCCCCGGGCACGCGGACGGGCACATCTGCTACCTGCTCGACGCGCCCGAAGGGCGAGCGCTGTTCTCCGGCGACTGCGTGTTCACCGGCGGACGGATCTCGCTGCAGAACCTCCACGACGCGCGGGTGCCGGAGTACGCCGCGAGCCTCGCCCGGCTCGCCGGCCTGGAGGTCGACATGCTGCTGCCGGGCCACCACGAGATATCGCTCGCCCGCGCCGGACGGCACCTGCGAGCCGCGCGGGACGTCCTCAGCCGCGGCCTGCTTCCGGGGAGCACCACATGACCGACGAGGCCAAGCCCCGCAACCAGTCGTCGTCGCTGCGCCGCGCGCTCGCGGTGCTCGACCACGTCCGCGACCACGCCGACGCGCGGGGCATCTCGCTGACCCGCATCGCCGACGACCTCGGCATCAGCAAGAGCACGGTGCTGCGGCTCACGCAGCCGCTCATCGACGGCGACCTCCTCACCCGGGACCGGGACACCGGCTGGTACCGGCTCGGGCACGGCGCACTGCGGCTCGGCCAGGCGTACCTGTCGACGCTGGACATGCGGGCGGTCGCCGCCGACCCGCTGCGCCGCCTCCAGCACGTCGTGGGCGAGACCTGCCACCTCGTCGTCTACGAGGCGCCCGACGTGGTCTACATCGACAAGGTGGAGAACGAGCACAACGTCCGGATGGCGTCCCGGGTCGGGATGCGGATGCCCGCCTACCGGACGGCCGTCGGCAAGGCCATCCTCGCCTGGCTCGGTGAGGACGACTTCCAGCTCGTGGTCGCCGCCGGGATGCCGCCGCGCACCGAGCGGACGATCACCGACCCGGCACGCCTCGCCGCCGAACTGGAACGGGTACGCCTGTCCGGGTACGCCGTGGACGACCGGGAGAACGAGCCGGAGGTGCGGTGCGTCGCGGCGCCGATCTTCGACCACACCGACCGGGCCGTGGGCGCGCTGAGCGTGTCCGGGCTGACGTCCCGGATGACGCCGGCGCGGGTCAGGGAGGTCGGCCCGATGGTGGCGCGGACCGGCCTGGAGATCTCCCGCGTGCTCGGCTCGTCCCGGCCGCGCCGCCGCCGCAACGACGAAGGGAACCAGCCGTGAACCTCACCATCCCGAACGAGCAGGCCGACTGGCGGACGAAGGGCCTGTGGCAGCCGCGGGCCGTCCCGCTGGAGGAGTTCGCCGCCGCCCGGCATCCGCTGTTCGGCGGCCCGTTCACCTGGCCGGTCATGGTGGCGCGGCGGTCGGCGCTGGACCACAACATCGCGGCGCTCGCCGCGTTCTGCGGCGAGCACGGGCTGGCGTTCGCGCCGCACGGCAAGACGACCATGGCCCCGTCGCTCTTCCAGGACCAGCTGGACGCGGGCGCCTGGGGGATCACCGCCGCGACCGCGAACCAGGTCCTCGCCTACCGGACGTTCGGCGTCCCCCGGATCCTGCTGGCCAACGAGCTGCTCGACCCGACCGCGCTGCGCTGGCTGGGCGGCGAGGTCGACCGCGGCATGGAGTTCCTGCTGTACGCGGACTCGCCCGAGGGCGTCGCCGCGATCTCCGCCGCGGCCGGGGAGCGTCCGTTCCGGGTGCTGGTCGAACTCGGGCACCCCGGCGGGCGCACCGGCTGCCGCACGGTCGAGGAACTGGCCGGGGTCGCCCGCGCGGTCGCCGCCGCGCCCGGCGCCGAACTCGCCGGGGTCGCCGGATACGAGGGCGGGCTGCCGGACGTCCCGTCCGCCGCCGCGTACCTGCGGGCGCTCCGCGACGCGACGATCGCGCTGTCCCCGCTGCTCCCCCGCGACGTCGTCGTCACCGCAGGCGGCAGCGCCTACTTCGACCAGGTCGCCGAGCAGCTCGCGGGCGACTGGCTGCCCGGTCACGACCTCACCGTGGTCCTGCGGAGCGGCGCCTACGTGTCGCACGACGACGGCATCTACACCAGGAAGACGCCGTTCACCCGGGTGCCCGGGTCGCTGGACGCGGCGCTGGAGATCTGGGCGCAGGTCACGTCCGTGCCGGAGCCCGGCCTCGCGATCGTGGGGATGGGCAAGCGGGAGGCCCCCTACGACGCCGGGCTGCCCGTCCCGCTGAAGCTCCGCCGGGCGGACGGCACGATCGTCCCGGCCGAGGGGCTGAGCGTCACCGACACCAACGACCACCACGCCTACGTGGCGTTCGGCGACCAGGCCCCGCGCCCCGGCGACCTGATCTGCTTCGGCATCTCCCACCCGTGCACGGCCTTCGACAAGTGGCAGGTCATCCCCGTCGTGGACGACGACCACACGGTCATCGACCTGATCCGCACGTACTTCTGAGAGGACGCCCCATGATGCCCCGCATGGCGCCGGGCGCCGCGCTGACGGCGACCGGAGTGGTCGCGGTCGTCCGCGGCACCCGCGCCGACCGCGTCGCCGACGTCCTGGACGTCCTGGCCGCCGCCGGCGTCCGCTGCCTGGAGGTCACCCTGAACACCCCGGGCGCGCTGGACGCCCTGGGCGCGGCGCGCGACCGGCTGCCCGGGGACGCCGACCTCGGCGCCGGCACGGTCCGGACCGCGGCGGAGGCGAAGGCCGCCGTCGCCGCGGGCGCGTCCTTCCTGGTCGCCCCCGACACGAACGCCGAGGTCGCCGCCCTGGCCCGCGACGCGGGCATCGGCTACTACCCGGGCGCGCTCACGCCGACCGAGGTCGCCCGCGCCTGGGACCTCGGCGCGACCGCCGTCAAGATCTTCCCGGCGAGCACGTTCGGCCCGCGGTACCTGCGCGCCCTGGCGGAACCGTTCCGCGACGTCCTCCTGCTGCCGACGGGCGGCATCGGCCCGGACGACGCCGCCGACTACATCGCGGCGGGCGCCGTGGCCGTCGGCGCGGGCGGTTCGCTGATCTGCGACGCCCTCGACGGCGGCTCCCTCGACGCCCTGGCCTCCCGCGCGCGCCGCCTCCTCGCGACGGTGGAGGCCGCCCGATGAGCGTCGATCTCGTCACGTTCGGCGAGACCATGGCGCGGCTGGACAACCCGGTCGTCGGGCCGATGCGGCACGCCCGCTCGCTCGACCTCGGCATCGGCGGCGCCGAGTCGAACACGGCGATCGGCCTCGCCCGCCTCGGCGGCACCGCCGCCTGGTTCGGCCGCGTCGGCGACGACGAGTTCGGCCGCCTCATCACCACGGCGCTCGCCGGGGAGGGCGTCCGGCTCGGGCACACGGTGGTGGACGAGTCCGCGCCGACCGCGCTGCTGTTCAAGGAGCGCCGGTCGGGGACGCTGACCCGCGTCCAGTACTACCGGACGGGCAGCGCCGGGTCGCGGCTGAGCCCCGCCGACGTCCCGCACGACCTGATCCGCTCCGCCCGCGTCCTGCACGTCACCGGCATCACCGCCGCGATCAGCGACACCGCCCGCCGGGCCGTGGACGACGCCGTCGAGACGGCCCGGGCCGCGGGCGTGCCGGTCTCGCTCGACCTCAACTACCGGTCGGCGCTCTGGACGCCGGCCGAGGCCGGTGAATGCCTGCACGACCTGGTCAAACGCGCCGACCTGGTGTTCGCGACCGAGCAGGAGGCGCGGCTGGTCGTCCCCGGCGACGACCCGGCCGGGCTCGCCGCGGCGCTGGCCGCGCTCGGGCCGCGCGACGTCCTGGTGAAGCGGGGCGCCGCCGGGGTGGTCGCGTACTGCGCGGGGACCCTGCACGTCCAGCCCGCGCACAAGGTGCCCGTCGTGGACCCGGTCGGCGCGGGCGACGCCTTCGCCGCCGGCTACCTGGCGGAGTTCGCCCGCGGCCTGCCGGTCGCCGCGCGCCTGGCCACCGCCACGGCGGCGGGCGCGTACGCGGTGACCGTCCGCGGCGACTGGGAGGGCCTGCCCAGCCGCGCCGACCTGGACTTCCTGAAGACCACCGAAGACAACGTCAGCCGATGAGGAGACAGATATGAGCAAGCGCGAACTCCGCAGCGCGGACTCCGCCCCGCCCGCCGGCACCTACTCGCAGGGCCTCGTGGTCGGCGATTTCGTGTACACCTCGGGGATGGGGCCGCTCGACCCGAAGACCGGCGAGGTCGTCGGCACGGACGTCGCCACGCAGACCCGGCAGGTCCTCGCCAACCTGGCCGCGATCCTGCGCGAGCACGGGCTGGGCCTGGACGACGTGGTGAAGTCGACCGTCCACCTGCAGGACCTCCACCGCGACTTCGCCGCCTATGACGAGGTGTACCGGGAGCACTTCACGCAGCCCTACCCGGTGCGCACGACCGTGGGTTCGACCCTGATGAACATCCTGGTCGAGATCGATTTCGTCGCCTACAAGAAGAGCTGATGGACTCGTCCCTCTATGTGATGGTGGAGGATCTGCGCGGCGCGGACGCCGCGCGGATCCTCTCCCACAACGTCTCGTCCATCACCGTCGGGGCCGCCTACCACCGCGCCAGGGACGTGACCCCGCACGGCGCCAGCCGTGTCACCTTTCGCCATGACGGAATCCACTTCCCTCCCGGCGACCTCTTCGACGGGCTTCGCCTCCAGCCACCGGTACAGAAGGACGCCGCACTCGACCCCATACGGACCCTTCGGGAGGAGACCCACCGGCTCGGTGCCGCGCTGCACGGCTGGGGTGTCTTCCTGCACAACACCACCCTTGGTCTGGCCTTTCCGGACGTCACCCATCAGAACTGCTTCGGCGACCGTGCCGCACCCGCCGACCTGTGCCCGTCCAACCCGGACGTCCGCGCGTACGCCGTCGCCCTCGGACGAGCCATCGCCCGCCAAGGCGTCGACACGGTCGTCGCAGAATCCCTGCATTTCGGGACGTTCGGCCACGGCTACCACCACGAACGCTCTTTCGTGGACCTGGGCCCGGCCGCCGAGTTCGCCCTTGGCCTGTGCTTCTGCCCCTCCTGCGTCGCCCGCATCCCGCACGCCGCCGAGGCCCGCGCGGAAGCCGCCCGCCTGACGACCACCGTTCTGGACGGCGGCCCGCCCGCGAGCGACGTCCCGGACGTCCTCACCGCCTACGCCCAGGCCCGCGCGCCGATCGTCACGTCCCTGGCGGCCGAGGTGGCAGAAGCCGTGTCGACGGAGGGATCTCAGCTGACGTTCATCGACCTCACGGGTGCCGTCCTGGGCTACGCCGACGGCCGTCCCACCGGCCCCCCGGCCGCCGCCTCCGCCTGGCGGATCGGCGTGGACCCGAGATCGTTGGCGTCGGCCGTCCCGTCCTACGCGATCCTCTGCTACGCCCGCGAAACGGTTCGCGTGGCCGAGGACGTGGCCGCCTACCGCGAGGCCCTCGGCCCCGAACCGGCGCTTCGGACCGTCCTGCGCCCCGGCCATCCGGACACGGCGTCGGCCGACCACCTGGCGGCGAAGGTCACCGCGGCCCGGGCATCCGGCGCGGACTCCGTCGACTACTACGCCTACGGCCTGGCCCCGCTCCCGACCCTGGCCCGCATTCCTCGCACCTAAGGCATCATGGACGCCATGCACGCCCGGATCACGGTCCTGACATACGAGAACGTTCCTGGCAGCCTGCCGCCCGTACTGGCCCTCCGCGGTTGACTGCGTGAGCGCGGCATCGACCGCCTCGGCCTGCACCCCGACCAGCCGACCTCGAAGATCGTCGGCCGGCAGAGACGCCCAACGTAACCTCCGCAGCCCGGTCAGGTGAGGACTCTGGTCTTGGCCTGCTGGTACTCCACTTCGCTGATGTCACCGTGCTTCCTGAGCTCGGCGAGCTTGACCAACTCGTCGGTGCTCGTTGGCTCGGGAGTGCCGGCGGTCTCGCGGACGTAAGCGCGGAACTGCTCATCGCGCTTCTGGATCGCTCGCAGGTCGCGTTCCCCCATGCCCCGGCCGCGTGCGATCAGGTACACGAAGGCGCCGAGGAACGGCAGCACGATCACGAAGATCGACCATCCGGCCTTGCCCCAGCCGCTCAACCGGTCGTCGCGGAAGATGTCGGCGATGATCCTGAAGATCAGCATCAAGAACAGCACCCACAGGAAGAACCAGAGCATGGTCCAGAAGACGTTCAGCAGGGGATAGTCCGTTGCGGCGATGGAGCCGGCGAGCTCGTTCATGGTGATCCTCCAGTCGTGCGCCTCCGCATCTGATGCGGCCATGCTCCTCACGCCCCTCATCTCGCCGCATCACCCGCAGCGGGTGGCTTTCGCAAGAGCAGCGCACTATCGCTCCGCGCGACTCGACGGTAGGCCGGCGCCACTGCGGGAAGGCCGTCCCCGAGGGGGACTCGGTTACGGCTCCTGTCGGCGGACGGGCTCACCCCATGCGGGTGAAGCGGCCCGTCTGCGACATCGCCGAGGATGCCGTTCGTGCTTCTGACGAGAGGGGTTCCGCCCATGACCACCATCGGTGCCGCCGTCCGGACTCCGGCGGAGCGGGCGGCCCACGGGAAGCGGGCGCGCGCCGAGGTGCCCCGTTCGAGCCATGGGCGGTTCGAGCACGGCGAACGACCCGATCCGGTCGGCATCTTGGAGTCGCAGTCCGCGGCGAGGGTCCCGGAACTGGTGCCGCTCCGCTACGGCCGCATGCTGGAGTCGCCGTTCCGCTTCTACCGGGGCGCCGCGGCGATCATGGCCTCGGACCTCGGCGCCGCGCCCCACACGGGCATCACGGTGCAGCTGTGCGGTGACGCCCACATGCTGAACTTCCGGCTGCTCGCCTCCCCCGAGCGGCACCTGATCTTCGACATCAACGACTTCGACGAGACGCTCCCCGGCCCGTGGGAGTGGGACGTCAAGCGGCTCGCCGCGAGCCTGGCCATCGCCGGCCGCGCCAACGGGTTCTCCGCCCGGCGGCGCGCCGCCGCCGTGCGGGCGTGCGTGCGGAGCTACCGGGAGCGGATGCGCGAGTTCGCCCGCATGCGCATCCTCGACATCTGGTACGCGCAGGACAGCGCCGACGATCTGGACTCGATCCGGGCGGACCGGCTGAGCGGCGGCGCCCGCCGGCGGTTCTCCGCGGCGGCCGACCGGGCCCGCACGCGGACGAACCTGCAGGCCGTCGCGAAACTGACCCGATTGGAAGGGGGCGTGCGGCGGATCGTCCCCGACCCGCCGCTCGTCACTCCGGTCCGGGACCTGCTTCCCGGGGAAGAGGGCGCCGGGACGGCGGAGATGCTGGGCCGGCTGATCGAGGACTACGGCCGCAGTCTCTCCGCCGAGCGGCGGGTCCTGCTCGGGCGCTACCGCGTGGCCGACATGGCGCGCAAGGTCGTCGGGGTCGGCAGCGTGGGCACCCGCTGCTGGATCGTCCTCATGCTGGGGCGGGACGACGACGATCCGCTGCTGCTCCAGGCCAAGGAGGCCGGCGCGTCGGTCCTGGCCCCGTACACCGGCCCGGCCGGCTACGCCGACCAGGGCGAGCGCGTCGTCGCCGGGCAGCGGCTGATGCAGGCCGCGAGCGACATCTTCCTCGGCTGGGAGACCGCCCGGGGGATCGACGGCCGGCGCCGCGACTTCTACGTCCGCCAACTGCGCGACTGGAAGGGCATCGCCCGGCCGGAGACCATGACGCCCGGCGTCATGACGGCCTTCGGCCGGATCTGCGGCGCCTCGCTGGCCCGCGCGCACGCCCGTTCCGGGGACCCGATCGCCATCGGGGCCTACCTCGGCCACGGCGACGTCTTCGACCGGGCGCTCGCCGTGTTCGCCGAGGCCTACGCCGACCAGAACGAACGCGACCGCGAGGCCCTCGCCGAGGCAGCGCGCGCCGGACGGGTCCCCGCGGAAGCCGCATGACAGGCCACCCGCGCGAAGCACCCGGGGTGTAACGCGGGCAGGCGGAGTACGGGCGGCGACGCGGACACGGCGTATCGGAGGCACGCGATGGGACGATGGGGGCCGCTGCTCGCACTGGCGACCGCGCAGTTCGTCATGGTCCTCGACCAGTCGGTCATGAACGTCTCGATCAGCACACTGGTGGACGACTTCGACACGACGGTCCCCGCGATCCAGGCGGTCATCACCCTGTACTGCCTGGTGATGGCGATGTTCATGCTGACCGGCGCCAAGATCGGCGACATCATCGGCCGGCGCCGCGCCTTCGTCACCGGGCTGGTCGTCTACGCCTGCGGATCGGCGCTGACCGCGGCCGCCCCGACCCTGGCCGTGCTCGCGCTCGGCTGGTCGATACTGGAGGGCATCGGCGCCGCGTTGGTCCTGCCCGCACTGGTCGCCCTGGTCGCCGACAACTTCACGGGACGCGAGCGCGCGGCCGCCTACGCCGTGATCGGCGGGGTCGCGGGCGCCGGGATCGCGGTCGGGCCGATTCTCGGCGGCTGGGCGACGACCGAGCTAACCTGGCGGGTGATCTTCGTCGGCGAGGTGGTGCTGGTCCTGCTCATCCTGCCGGCGGCGCGCCTGCTGGCGGAGTCCGCCCGCGGCCGCCCGGCTCCCCGCCTCGACCTCGCCGGCACCGCGCTGTCGGCCTGCGGAGTCGGGACGATCGTGCTCGGCACCCTGCAGTCCAGCACCTGGGGCTGGGTCCGGCCGAAGGACGCCCCGGTCGAGCCGTTCGGCCTGTCGCCGACGCTGTTCGTCATCGCGCTCGGCGGGACGCTGCTCTGGGCCTTCACGGCCTGGCAGCGGCACCGCGAGCACGCGGCCGGCGATCCCCTGCTGCACCTCGACCTGCTGACGTCGCCGCCGCTCCGGGCCGGGCTGATCGGCCTGTTCACCCAGAACCTCATCCTCATGGGCGTCTTCTTCGTCATGCCGCTGTACCTGCAGCTCGTCCTCGGCCTCGACGCGCTGGAGACAGGCGTCAGGATGCTGCCCGTCTCCGTCATGATGTTCGCCGCCTCCGCGGCCGGATCCCGGCTGTCGTCGCGGCTGTCGGTGCGGGCGATCGTCCGGACCGGCCTGGTGCTCACCGGCGGAGCGGTCCTGGCACTGATGGCGACCGTGCGGCCGGACCTGGCGGGCCTCGCCTTCGCGCTCTCGATGGGGGCGCTCGGCACCGGCATGGGACTCATGGTCTCCCAGCTCGGGAACCTGGTGCAGTCCTCCGTCGGCGCGTCCGGCCGGGCGGAGGCGGGCGGCCTGCAGTACACCGGCCAGCAGCTCGGCTCCTCGCTCGGCATCGCGCTCATCGGAGCGATCGTCCTCGCCGGCCTGACCGGCGCGTTCGTGTCGAAGGTCGGCCAGGACGAGCGCATCAGCGCGCAGGTCGCCGAGCAGGTCGGCGTGGCCGCCGGCGGCGGCGTCGACTTCGTCGCCACCGGCCAGATCCGGGCGGCCGCGCGGAAGGCGGGCCTCGACGGCGCCACCGCCGAGGCCCTCGTCGACAACTACGGGAAGGCGCAGATCCTGTCGCTGAAGGCGGGGCTGCTGGCCACCGCGCTGCTCGTCCTGGGTTCGCTGGCGTTCACCCGCGACCTCCCGCGCACGCCGACCGCGCCCGGTAACGGACCCGCCGGCCGCAGCCGGCGGCGATGACCGGCGCCGTCAGTGAGTGAGCACCACCTTCAGCGCGACGATGAGCAGGCCGAGAACCAGGTTGACCATCCCCGACACGACGATCAGCCGGACGCCGGCATCGGCCCGCCGCCACGCGGCCACGGTCCATCCGACCTGCCCTCCGAGGGCCGTGAACAGCGCCGTCCAGGCGGCCGCACCGTCGGACAGGCCGGCGGCCCAACAGGCGAAGGCCGCCGCCGCGGGCGGTACGGCCGCCTGAGCCAGCGGCCACTCGCGCCGGCCGACCGACCGGATCTCCGGCCAGTTCACCCGCAGGCCGTGCTGCCGGTCACCGGCGAGGCTCGCGTACACGTGCGCCAGCCAGAAGACCAGCCCGGTCGCGAGCAGCAGCGCGATGAGCGTCGGGGCGGACGCCGGCTCCTGCCGGGGGCTCGCCCCCACGACCACCGACGCGGCCAGCAGCGACCCGTACACGGCCCCCGCGTAGTCCGCGCGCTCCCTCTCGTCGAGCCCGGCCGTCCTTCGCCGCTCGTCAACCCGCCGCCCGTCCACTGGGCGCCGCCGCATCAGGCCGGTTCCGCGCGCTGCTCGGCGGACGGTGTTCCGCTGAGCGTCACCGTCGCGGGTAGCCCGCATGTTCGGCGGCGCGCCGGCCGTACACGCACAGCGCCCAGATCACGGTGACGTCCAAGGCGATCATGACCACCGACCACACCGGGTAGTAGGGCAGGAACAGGAACTGGGAGATCGCGTTGACCACGGCGAAGGCGACTCCGATCGCCCGGGCCCACGCGTGGCCGGTGAAGACGAACACCCCGGCGACGGCGACGAGGATGCCGAGCCCCAGATGCGTCCACCCCCACGCGGACACGTCGAAGTCGTACACGTAGCGGGGCGTGACGACATAGAACTGGTCCCGCAGGATCGCGGCCAGCCCTTGCAGGGCCTGGAACGACCCGATCAGCACCATCATCACGCCGGCGAAGACCGCGAAGCCGGTCGCCCAGCCGCCGGCGGGCTCGGTGTCCGCACCGGGGCCCGGCCGGGTGGAAATCCGCTGTGACATGTGAACCTCCTCATTCCATCGATCACTCGCAGAATCACCCGGCGGCGGTGCTGTGGGCTCACCCTCGGCGGGTGAACTGGAAACGCCTCAATCACCCGCCGCGGAGGATGCGACCCGATCTGCGGAAACGGTGTCATTCCGGTACCGGCCCCAGCCAGGACGGACGAGCCGTCCAGGGGCCGGAGTCCAGACGTCGTACGAGAGCGTGGGAGGAGCGACGATGTCGACGACATCCCCGAGGACGGGAGGAACCGTCCCTGATCGCAGGCAGGGCACGATGCTCGTCGCCCTGACCTGGCTGTTCGGCCTCTGGTTGATCACCTGGGGGATCATCAGCGTCCTCGTCACCCTGTGGATCCGGCACGCCGGCCGGCAGGCCGCGTCCGCACGGTGATGCCGCGATCCCGCGATCCCGCGACCGGCGGGCCGAGAGGAGGCGATGTGCCGGCATGGGGCCACGGCGCACCGCATGCGACGTGGGACTACGAGATAAGGATCAAGGGGCGGGTCGGTGAATCGCTCCGGCTCGCCTTCGAGGAGCTCAGCGTCACGCTCAACCCCGGCGAGACGGTGCTGCGCGGCCGGGGACTGGACCAGGCGGCCCTGTACGGGATCCTGGACCGGGTCCAGGCGCTGGGGTTCGAGCTGGTCGCGGTCCGCCGGCTCCCGGTCCGCCGGCTCCCGCCCACTCCGCCCTGACTCGCGGGCTCAGGGACGTCCGCGCGCTTCAGGACGGGCACGTTTCAGGACGGGCCTGCCTCAGGGCGGGGTCACAGCAGCCGGTACCGGCGTGCGCGGCGGACCGCCTCGCCCCGGCGGGTCACCGCGAGCTTGCGGTAGATGTTCCTCAGATGGGTCTTCACGGTGTTGACCGAGAGGTACATCTCGGTGGCTATCTCTTCCGTCGTCAGCATCTTGGAGAGCAGGGTCAGCACCTCCAGTTCCCGCCTGCTCAGCGACCCCACGACGGCGGGGGCGGCGGCTTCTCGGCTGTCAGGGAGCACTCCCATGCCGAGTTGTCCGAGGAACCGCCGGTGCGGCTGGAAAAGCTCCGGATCCCGGTGCAGCACGGGGAGCAGCCAGCCGCGCGCCCTGGCGAACGGCAGCCCGATCTTCTCGCGTTCGCCCAGGCGCAGCGCGCGCTCCAACGCGCGGCGGCCCCGGGATCGGTCCTCCTCCCGGTAGGCCAGGCAGGCGTCCAGCAGCCACGCGTCCACCCGGACGGCGGCCGGTGCGGACGGCTCCATCAGCACGGGACGGACCGCCCGGGACGCCGCCGCCGGGTGCCGCTCATGCAGATGGACGCGGGCGAGCGCGACCGCGCCCTCGGCACCGCCGGCGTCGCGGGCGGCATCCCTCGCCTCCGCCGGCGCGTCGCCCGCGAGGTGCGCCTCGGCCTCGGCCAGCCGCACCCGGCGCCGGAACCACGGCATGCCGGCGGCGTCCCCGCCGATGGCGTCCAGCACGGCCAGCGCCCGGTCGGGCCGACCGGCGGCCACCTCCAGGCGCGCGGTGAGGAGGTCATGCAGGGCGGAGAGGAGTGCGTCGGGAGAGTCGGCGTTCGCCGCCCGGCCCTTGTCCAGTTCGTCCCGCGCCTCGTCCAGGCGGGCCTCCTCCAGTGCCACCCAAGCGCACGCCAGATGAACCGCCGCGACCCGCCGCCCGGCGGGTCCGGTGGAGATCTCGGGCAGCTGCGCCGCCGCCGACATCAGCCGGGCCGCCCGGCGGAAGCCGCCCTGGAGCGCCCCCGCCAGCGCGAGCCCGCCCAGGCACCGGCGATGCTGGAGGTCGCCGCCGGCCTCGGCGGCGGGCAGGGCGCGCTCGAACTCCTCCTCGGCCCGCCGGAGCCGCCCGGCGCGCAGTTCCAGGAGGCCATGCGCGTAGCCGACCAGTGCGTCCAGTTCCGGCTGGTCGTGCTGCGACCCGTACGGGAGGGCGTCCAGCGACCGGTCCAGGTCGTGGACGAGGTCGCGAAGGTCCGCCTGCCGCTCCGGGCAGGCGGCGACGAGCCTGATCACTCCCGCCGCCAGCCGCGCCGGGATCGCCTGGTCGTCGGGCAGTTCCGCCAGAAGGCGCTCCGCCCGGGTCAGGTGCGCCGCGCGGCCCGCGTCGTCCCCCTGGTCCAGCGAAACCGCGGCTGCCACGAGGTGCGGCTCGGGTCCGGCGGCTCCGGCGAGGGCACGGTCCGGGAGATCACCGAAGAGCGGGAGGACCGCCCGGCCGTCCGACAGGCCCAGCACACGGCCGATCGCCAGACCGTCGACGATGAGCCGGGAGGCGTAGGCCGGGTCTCCGGCCAGCACCGCGTGCCGAGCGGCCTCCTCGAGCGACCCGGCGCGGCTGAACCATTCCGCCGCACGCCGATGCAGCATGGCCTCATCCGCCGGATGCTCTTGGCGCAGCGTCAGGTTCAGGGCCGCACCGAGCACCGAGTGGAAGCGGTACCACCCATGGGCCACCGGCAGGACGAAGGCGTTCTCGCGCACCAGATTCGCGAACAGTTCACCCGTGTCCGGTCCGGCGAGCTCTGCCGCCAGTTCCGCGTCGAAGCTCTCCACGACGCTGAGCCTGAGCAGCAGCCGGCGGACCGCGGGGGGCTGCACGTTCAACACCTCCGCGACGAGGTAGTCGACGACGGCGTGGTCGTCCCCGGCGAACGCGGCGGCGAAGCCGTCGGGATCCGGATGACCCTCCATCGTCATGGCGGCCAGCCGCAGACCGGCCGCCCACCCTTCGGTCCGCTCGCGCAGGGCGCTGACCGAGGCCGGAGTCGCCGGCACCCCGTGGTGGGCGAGCAGTGTGCGGGTCTCGCCCTCGTCGAAGGCCAGATCCGCGCTCCGGATCTCGACGAGTTCACCGGTCAGCCGGTAGCGGTGCAGGGGAAGGGGCGGGTCGGTCCGGGAGATCAGCACCAGCCGCAGCACCGGACCGGCCCCTTTGAGGACGCGCGCCACGTCGCGAGGAAGATCGGAGCCGGCCGGCGGATGGAAATCGTCCAGCACGAGGACGACTGGGGCCGCACGGCCGGACAAGGCGAAGATGAGCCGCGCGCAGAAGATGTCGTGCCCGCGCTCCGAGGGCCGGGGGACATCGGCCACTCCCGCCTGCTCCAGCGCCGCGGCCACGAGACTCCAGAACGCGGCCGGACGGTGGTCCGCCTCGTCCAGGGAGACCCAGGCGACCGGCCCGGGCCGGCGCCCCGTGGTCGCCCAGGAGGCCACCACGACCGATTTGCCCGCGCCGGGAGGTCCCGTCACGACCGTGAGCGGGCCGCGTGTGCCCTTCTCGAGCCGCTCCATCAGACGTTGCCGGGTGATGAACCAGCTGCGGCGGCCGGGCACCCGAACCTTCGCCGCCGAGATCGGCGACGGTGCCCTGGGACGCTCGCGATCCGAAGCAGGATCTTGCGGCAAGGCTTCGTTCATGATGCCTCCTCCCCCACGTGCAAGAGGCCCCACAAGAGAACGGAAAAGCAACAAAGTCGCACATAACGGTACCTAGCGGAATCTTTGCGCTTATCTACGGCAAACCAATATGTATGGAAAGGGACCGGGGGCACCGTCGCGGCTCCCTCGGCGACGTCCCACCCCTTTGGCCACGGTCACCGGATGCCCCCGGCCCTCCTCCCGTCGCCGTGGCGGCACGATGACATCCACATCGCGGCCCGATCCGGTACCTGTCCGGCATCCTGGCCGTCGCCGCACCCATCGCCGCCGCGTCGTACTACATCGCGCTGGGTCTGCTGTGGGCCGTCCTCCTCTCCGCCGCCTTCTCGGCCCTCACCGTGCTGACCGGACGGGCCGCGCTCTCAGCCGGCGGCCCGGTGACCGTCCCCGCACCCGTACCGCCTCCGCGGCACCCGGTGGTCTTCATGAATCCACGATCCGGCGGCGGCAAGGTCGAACGGTTCCACCTGGCCGAGAAGGCACGAGAACTGGGCACCGACGCCGTGGCCGCCGTCGCCGCCCGGCACGATATGCCGTTGGTCGTCCCGGCCGGAACCCGCAACCACTTCGCCCTCGACCTCGGCCGCATCGCGGGCCGCGCCTTCGTGAACAACGCCTCCTTCGGCGCCTACGCGGCGATCGTGCAGAGCCCGGCGTACCGCGACGGCAAGGTCCGCACCAGCCTCCGACTACTCCCCGAACTGCTGACCCACCACCAGGGGCCGCGCCTGAGCGTCCGCGCCGGCAACGTGCTCATCGAAGCTCCGCAGGCCGTCCTCGTCAGCAACAACACCTACCAGGGCGGCGACCCTACGGGATTCGGACGCCGCGAGCGGCTGGACGCGGGCGTCCTCGGCGTCCTGGCCGTCACCGTGGACAGCGCGGCGCAGGCCGCCGGTCTGCTCCGCGGCCGACGCGGCCGCGGCCTTTCCATGCTGACGGCGAGCGAAGTCGTCATCGACTCCGAGAGCGGCGAGATACCGGTCGGTGTCGACGGTGAAGCGCTCACCCTGCCGACACCCGTCATCTGTGGAATACAACCGGGCGGGCTCCGCGTCCGGGTGCCGTGCGACCACCGCAGGACACCACCCCACCTTCCCGCCCGGCGGCTATTTGAATTTACTCACCCTCGGCGGCGGGATAGAGTCGAAAGTCGATGACGACGCAACTCGTTTGCCCGTCTTCGGTGCGGCCAATCCAGACAGGGTAGTATCCGTCGCCCCAGCCGGCGCGGAAGGCGATAAGGTTCGGCTCGGACTCTGGGCCGGCCAACTCCACCGTGAAACGGCTGTCGAGGAGGACGATCAGGTCGTCCTCGAGCTTCTCTCTGCTTACCGGCCGAGTCGCATCGAGGAAGGCGACTGTGCCGGTATCCACACCTACCCCGTAAAACTGACCCTCGCCGAGCAGTCCCAGGTCCTCTTCGGGCCGGATGACCATTTCCCACTCGCTGGGCGGGGCGTCCAGAAGGGTCACTTTGGCCGCGGCGACACGCACCTCGTTCGTCGTGCGCATCAGCGACACCGTGACCGGGAACTCGCCCGGTGGCACAGTGATGCGCCGCGCCGTTTCGTCGATCAAGCCAGGGTCCGAGACGATCAGCTGCCCGGACGGGACCCGCAGCAGTCCAGCATCGGTGAGCTCGACAACGGCCGGACCATCCGGAGTGTCGCGTGTGCCCGGAGTGAACAGCTGCTCGATTCCGGTCGCGCGCAGCGGTCCCTGCTCATCCTCCATCGAGACCTCGTTCAGGACCACCGTCGTGGCGGGCTCGTGGCCCTGCTGGGTGAGGAACCGTACGAAGACCTGCCAGTCGCCGAATTCCGGTGCGGGGAGGAGGAAGTCTTGGATGGGAGCCGAGAATCGGCGCACCGTGACGTTTTCCGGCTCGGCGACCGAGGATTGCTCCGACCTGCTGAACTCGGACCTGATCTCGACCTCGCCGTTGGCCGATACGGTCGTGGTTTCCTGGACATCCCACTTACCGGACAAGTACTGCCGCTCGCTGGAGAACTGCCAGCGCGTGTTCCGGTGGGCCCACAACACCTTCTTGCCGCGGTCGCACTTGAGGTCGATCATCTGTGTGCGATACGACCTGTCGTCGAACAGATACACACGCCACATTCGGTTCGGCCAGTATTCGAGCAGCGCCAGCGGCCGCTCCCGCGCGGCCAGCAAGACCGCATAGTCCTCCTCAGCAGCATGTCTACGCGCAGCAACCGCACGCGACATCGGATCAGGGTGAGTCATGGCATGCCCGGAACCCCACATCTCGCCATACGACACATCAAGACTGTCCAGAATCACAGCCCCACATCTCCCTCATCGCCAGCAACTGCCCCGAACCGCACTGCGCACCCACCGATGGTGATGCGGTCTGTCGGGTTGGGACGGACCGGGGTGCCGATTCCGCGCCCCCGGGGCCTCCGCGCCACGCTCACTCGCGCCAAGCAAGGAAACCTGGCGGAACACTAGCGCCCCCGGCCGACATCCCGGATCGAACGGATTCGGCGCCCGTGCCGTCGGGCCGGCGCGTCCCCGGCGCGCTGGCGGGCCACTCCCTGCCAGCGTTCACCATCGACCGGGCCGCTCGGAGATCCCCTGTTCCTGGCTCTGCGGGCCCGCTGACTACACCGCGCACACCGGACATCCGTTGCAGGACGTCTCCAGGCTTCGAGCTGCGCTCACTGCAGGAGGAGCAGCGGGGCCAGTCCGTCAGATCAACGCATCGGCTCAAGGTCGGTCTCAAGCCCACTCACACCGCCACCGGTGGCCCGACAAAGGCCGTCGACCGCACTGATCCCCACCAGTCTCGCTAACTGGTCACGCTGATCCACGCTGATGCCAGGTCTCAATGCGGCCCCGCCGGATGTTCTGGAACTTCTTCGACCGGCCCAGCGTGCCCCCGCCGATGACGATCGGACCGCTGCCGGCGGGGACGAAGAAGTTGGCCGGGTTGTTCTGCACCCGTCCGGCGGACGAGCCGATGGCCAGGCGCCCGATGGGTCGGGCGGCCTGCTGGTCGAACTCTGCCGGAGCGGGCATCGAACTGTCCTGCGGGGAGGTGGCCTCACCTGCCGGTGTCGGAGGCAGTTTCGCCGGGCTCAGCGGGTCGGTCGTAGGTGAGGAACGCGGCGCCGCTGCCGAGCACGGTGTGGTCGGTCAGTTCCCACTTGCGCGGATCGAAGGCGGCCGTGCGCGAGAAGAGCGGGATGCCTGTGCCGATGGTCAGCGGGCCCACCTTGAGGATGAGCCGGTCGATCTCGCCGTACAGGGCGCCGGCGAGTTCGCCACCGCCGACCAGCCAGATGTCCTTGCCGTCCTGACGCTTGAGCTCCCGGACCTTCTCTGCGGGGTCGGTGGCGACGATCTCGACGGCGGGGTCGGGGCTCTCGGCGAGGGTCCGGGAGAAGACCAGGTGTCGCAGGTGCGGATACGCGTCGGCGATCCCGGCCTTCAACCCGATCTCGTAGCTGTGGCGCCCTTCCAGGACGGTGTCGAAGCAGGTGCCCTCGGCGGTGACCGAGAGCGCGGACCGCGCCGGTCCGGGGAGAGTCTCGGGGTAGTTGGCCACGAGGTGCTCGATGTAGTCGGCGGGGATGGGCCAGAAGCCGTCCGGACCGGTGGGGTCGGCGCCGTCCGGTCCGGCGATGAAGCCGTCGAGGGTGGTGGCGATGTAGTAGACGAGCTTTCGCATGGAGACGCCCTTCTGATCACTGCAGTCGTAGTACTGTGGTTGAAGTGCTTTGAACCTTAGTACTGCACTTGCAGTGGTGTCAATCGTCCTTCGTGGAGGCCCCCATGCGGCAGAACCCGACCCGGCGCACCGCGCTCCTCGACGCCGCCATCGACGTCCTGGCCCGGGAAGGCTCGCGCGGTCTGACGCTGCGCGCGATCGACAAGCAGGCGGGCGTGCCCACCGGCACCGCCTCCAACTACTTCGCCAACCGGGACGAGCTGCTCGCCCAGGTGATGCGCCGCACCCGCGAGCGCCTCACCCCCGATCCCGAGGCGCTAGCCGAGACCATGAAGCAGGCACCGTCGCACGAGTTGGTCACCGAGTTGATGCGCCAGTTGCTGGCCCGAATGCGCAACGACCGCGCCGGCAACCTCGCCATGCTGGAGCTGCGCCTGGAGGCCACCCGCCGCGCCGGCCTGAACGCCGAGCTCAGCGGGTTCCTCACCGAGGAGCATCGGGAGATCATCGACTACCACGTGAACGCGGGCCTGCCAGGCGACCGCACCGGCGTCGCCCTGCTCTACTTCGCCATGTCCGGGCTGATCGCGGACGACCTAACCGCCCCCGCCCTCCTGGAGCCCTACTCGACCGACGACCTCATCGAGCAAATGGTGGACCGCCTCCTCCCCTGACCACCGTTCCGCTGGCGGACGTCCTCCCAGGCGGCTGGCGCTCGGCATTTTGCATCTGGGCCGACGCCATGATCGCTGGCGGAGAACTCGATCGCGGCCAAGCCGAGGCAGGCCAGGCCATCGACCGGCTCGGAACCGCTGAGGAGATCGCCCAGGCCGTACTGTGGCTGTGCAGCCCCGGCGCCGGCTACGTCACCGGCGTCGCACTCCCGGTCGACGGCGACTTCACCGCCCAATGACCCCGAGGAGCCGCGCTGGCACCGCCTTCAGAGGGTTCGGAACAGACGCTTAGCTTGATGTTCAACCCGTGGTCAGTGGGTCGGAGTCGTTACATCGTTGCCCTGCGCTGCAGTTCCGCCGGGCACAGCCGTAGCAGGCCGGTCAGGTCGACGTCCTGGTAACGGTAGGGAACCGCGGTCGTCCCTGCCTTTGGACGCCGAGGCTTGGAGAGACGCGAGCTGCTTCACCACGTGCAGATCGGCGTCTGAGAGCCCGGCGGCGTGCTGGTCCATCAGCTGTTCAAGTGCCTGGATCGCCTGCCGGCGCTCGCGGTCTCGATCACGCCAAGGAAAACGTCGGCGATCAACCTGGCCACCTCGGCCACCGCGCCCACGCCGAGCGCGGCGACCGTGTGCCCACTCCTCGGCGCCTGGACCGGGCGTCCTGACGTCGGTCGTTCGCCCCCTATTAAGGTCTTGTTCCGCGCCCGCCGGCGCGGGTCTGGCGGCCGTCCGGAACGGCGGACGTCACCCAGGGACGCCGAGCGGCGGGTGCTCGAGCACGCGGGGCTTGTACTCGACCAGCTGGATGCGGCCGTCGAAGGTGCGGTGCTCGATCATCTCAAGGGCAACGTCCGGATAGCCGTCGTAGATGCGTTCTTCGCCCGTGGCCCCGGTGATCACCGGGAACATCACGACCCGGAAGCGGTCGACGAGTCCGGCTCGTAGCAGGGACCGGCACAGGCTGAGGCTGCCGATCGTGCTGAGGAGCCCGGAGCCACTCGACTTCATGGCGCGGACCGCCTCGACGGCGTCGTCGCGGACGAGCGTGGAGTTGGCCCACGTCAGTGGGTCCTCGAGTGAGGAGGAGAACACCACCTTGGTGGCTTGCGTGAGCTCGTCGACGGACGCCTCTTCCTCGGGCCTGAACTCGTCTTGGCCGCTGGGGACCTCACCTGCGGCGAAGCCCGACATCAGGCGGTAGGTGTTCGCTCCCATCAGGTAGGTGGCCTCGGGCTGCTCGCCGAGCCATGCGAGATACTCCGGGCCCTCGAGGCCCCAGAACCCGGGCCATCCTTCTCCCGACGCGTAGCCGTCGAGGGAGGTGATGAAGTCGAGGAGAAGCTCCGACATGGCGGTGTCCTTTCCTAGGTGTCACGAGCTTGGACCAGCCGGGAGCCACAAACTCATCGGCCGCGCTGTGGAGATCCCGCACGGATTGGTGGATCGTGGTGACCGTCAAGCTCTCTTGGAGCGGCCCGCGCACCAGTGAACGTAGATCTCGACGATGTCGGCGACGGTGAACGTTCTCCTTGCCGGCCGGTGCGTCTGTTGCCCCCTCGGCTCACAGGTCAAAGGACCGCGATGACTCCAAGAGGCCCCGGACCCTCAACCAAGGTCATCCTCGGCGTCCCATGATCAACCAGGGCGTTCAGTTCCGTAAGGCAAGCCAACGTGCGAGACCGGGACCAAGCGGTTGCGGCGGAACCGGCCGACCTCACCTTCATTGTCCGACCAGCGGTAAAAGGCATCCATGCCGCATTCTTTGAACTGCACATATTCCCTCAAGGACGTCCCGCTTGCTCTCCGGCGGGAAATTGGATATCGACTCTGGGATTGGCGCGGTATTCTGGGGCGCTGTGACGATCTTCTATGTGGTGCAGCATGGCGAGAAGGAGCGGCTGCCTGGCGACCCGGGATTGACCGATCTCGGCCGCTGGCAGGCTGACCGTACGGCCATGTGGCTGCGCCAAGCAGAGGTCATGTCGGTGTTCAGCAGTCCGATGCGGCGGGCTCGCGAGACTGCCGATTTGATCGCCTCGGTGATCAACACCCCGGTCCGCGAGGACACGCGGTTGCGAGAACGGATGAACTGGGACGGCTCTCAGCCGTTCGATGAGTTCCTGACTGAGTGGGCGGCCTCAGTCCGTGATCGCGATTTCGTGCCTCAGGCCGGCGACTCCTCGCGCCAGGCCGGTGAACGGTTTCGCTCCTTCCTCCGGGACGTCGCGACGGGGCCCGAGGTGATCGTGGTCTGCACTCATGGCGGTGTGACGGTGGACTTGCTACGGACTCTGGTCGGTGACCAGGAATTGGATCCGCGGTTGCTCGCTGAGGGCATCCCGTCATGTGCGATCACGACTCTTCAAGATCAGACGGTCCTGGATATTGCTTCGGTGAACCATCTGGAGTAAGAACGCGGCGGGTTACTTCTTCCCACTGGCCATGAAGGGCAGCCCGAGGTCAACTGGTGCGGCGCGTGAGAGCCGGTTCATCCGGGCGAGTTCGTCTTCGGCCCCGGCGAGGCCGACCTTGAGTCCCTCGGCCTCGCCGAACCAGCCCTCGCGTTGGGCTTCGGCGATCCGGTCGATGGGGTCGGTCGACCCGGTCGGCGGGCTGCCGCTGCTCCTCGTCGGCGCTGTCCTCCATCAGCGGTGACCTGGGCAACGCGCTCGGGGTCGCCACCCTCGGCAGCCTCGGCACCGCCGTCTACCGCGACACCATCACGCCCCCGCCGGAATCCCCGCCGACGCCACCGAGACCGCCGCCGCGAGTATGAAGGACGCCCTTACCACCCCGCCCAGGAACTGCCCGCCAGCCCCGCGAAGGCCCTGACAACCGCCGCCGAAGCCACCTACACCAACGGGCTCAACGCGATCGGCCTCACCCGTGCCCTCATCACCGCGATCAGCGCGATCAGCGCGATCAGCGCGGTCATCTCACTCAGCATGCTGCGCGGGCACCGCTGCGGCATCCCGGCCAGTGATACCTCACCGCAGCGGGACGACCAGCGGAAAGGCCACACCGAGGCGGCAGCCAAAGCACTGTCGACGCCCGACTGAACGGTCGAGATCGGCGACGTCGCACGCCGGCTGCCTGCACCCACCGCGCCCGGCCAATCGGTGCGCGATGTCCGGGTGTCCGTTGTCCGTTTCGCAGGACGGTGACGCCGACGCTCGTTCGGGGTTGTGGGGGCGGTCGGCGGGCGGGAGGATCCTGCCCTGTGACCGCGAGGAGAAGGGCAGCGGTGGGAAACATCGGATGGCTTGGCCAGACGGTCCTGATCGGCGCGGGCACCGTGGCCGCGGCCGGGGCCGTGACGGCACTGTTGCTGCTTTCGACTGATTCGTCCGGGCCGACGGAGGCGGCGGCCGAGCGCCTGGCGGGGGCGCAGGTGTTGCCCAGCAACAGCCCTGCACAGCTTGCCCTGGTTCGCGCTTGTATGGTCGGCGATCCTCTCGTCATGGCGCCGGTCCAGGGCGATCCGATGAACCCTCAGCGGCTGACCGGGTCGGGGACGGCCGTGTCCGACTTCCGGGTTCTGGCCGAGTCCGTTCGCGACGCCCGTGGACGGACGGTCTTGCTCGGCAGCGGGACGGCGTACCGGCTGTGCATGCTCGATCGATCCGGCAAGCCGACCCCGAATGACCGGGCTCCCAATCAGTCCGCCCGCGTCTGGGGTGTTCCTTTGACAATCGTCCCCGACCACGTGATCTATGACGACACAGGCGGCGGTGATCTGCGCTTCGACGATCCCGCCTCCAGAAAGGGCTGGGAACTGCATGTCGCCGGACGGGTCATGCCGGGTGGCACGCGCATCACCTTCACGGGCCCGGACGGCAACTCAGTGCAGGCCCCGGTGACCGATCGCTTCTTCGTCCTCAGGAGAAGCGGCGGCGGCGCGAACGGTCCCACGCCCGGTGGTGGAATGGTTTCTGTGACCGTCAAGCTCTACAACGGTGACCAGGTTGTGAAGGAGTACTCCACGCAGATCGACGCGGCCATCATGGGGTAGCCCGGCCGGCGCAGAACGTCCGGCGGCACCTGTCAGGGGCACGCCGACCGTGCACCGGCGGGGCATCGCGGCAAATCCCTCGGGCTGCCGGTCACCGCCGCCTCGCTTCAGGATGCGGCCGGCGAGGCACCGGCCCGCTGGCTGTCGGCCACGGGATTGCGGCGGGTTTCTGTGCGCTCGACCGGGCGCGATCCGAACCGGTCGCGTGAATCGTGCCTGGCACACCGCAATGGTGATTCGGCCCGTTCTCCACTGGACCCGAGGTGCATGCGTTGGAGATCATTCAGGCGTGCGGGCGGGATGGGAGCGGGGATGCAGGGGCGGACCTTGGCAGGGCGCTATCGCTTGGAGACGCCGCTGGGCCGTGGCGGTATGGGCGAGGTCTGGAGAGCAGCCGATCTGCGCCTGAAACGCACCGTGGCGGTCAAGATCTTGTCGCTGGACGGGATGCCCGGGCAGGCCGTGGCGCGTTTCCGCCGCGAGGCCGAGATCGCCGGCGGCCTGCAGCATCCGGGTATAGCCGTGGTGTTCGACACCGGCATCGACAACGACGTGCTGTATCTGGTGATGGAACTGCTGGACGGCACCGATCTGGCCGAGGTGATCAGGCGCCATTCCCACGGTCTGCCGGCCGTGCGGGCGGTCACGCTGCTGGCGCAGATCGCCGACGCGCTGGCCGAGGCCCACGCCAAGGGCATCGTCCATCGCGACATCAAACCCGCCAACGTGATGCTGCTCAAGGACGACCGCGTCAAGCTCCTGGACTTCGGCATCGCCCGTTACACCGAGCAGACCACCGACCTGACCGGCAGCGCCCTGATCGGCACCCCCGCGTTCATGGCACCCGAGCAGTTCGACCGCAACGAGGGCGTCGACCACCGCACCGACCTGTACGCACTGGGTGCCCTGGCCTACGAACTCCTCACCGGCAAGCGGCCGTTCACCGCCGACACCGTCCGTCGGCTCCTTCATGACGTCCTGTTCACTCCGGCCCCGGCGGTCCGCGACACGCACCCGCACGTCCCCCCGGCCTTGAACGATCTGATCGCCGAACTGCTGGCCAAAGACCCGGACGCCCGGCCCGAAAACGCCCAGTGCGTCGCCGCACGCCTTCGCGCCGTCGATCGTCGCCCGGCACCCGCCCCTGTGGCCGCCGGGCTGCAATCCGGCGCACCCCCGGCCGGACCGGTTGTGAAGCCCACGGTGAGGCTCCCCACCTCCGACTCACGGAGCAAACGCTCGGGCCCGCCGTGGTGGCTCGCCGCGACGCTCCTCTTGGTGCTGGCGGTAGCCCTTGGCGCGTTCTACGTCAACCCCGGCGGTCCTCTGCAGGACGGCGGCGACTTCCGCGCCAAGCCCGCCTGCGGCGAGTTGCGCCCCGCCGTCTTCTCCAACGCCGCCAGTGAGGATGAGGGCGGCATCGACTGCCACTGGTACAAGGAGCAGAAGAAAACGGGCGTCGTGGACGACGGAAGTCACAAGGAATACGAGTACAAACTCATCTGGGACCTCAGAGTCAGCATGTCACTGCACTCCCCCAAGCCGTGGGAGTGGCTGTCGGGGCCGGACGTAGCCGCGACCTACCTAAAGAAACAGAACATTCACGGCGATGCCGTCGGTGAGCCACGACTGGGGCCTGGTGCTTATTATTCCCTGGACCACAGTCCGTACGCGGACGACGGGGACTCAAATACGGACTACGAAATAACGGGCAGTCATACATTCGCATTCCGTATCAACAATCTCGTCACGGTGGTCTCCTACGTGGAGGATCGCAGCGACCTCGAAGACATGGACGAGAACAAGGTGCGGGCCACAGCACGAGAATTGGCCGTCGAGATAGCGGCGAAGATCAAGAACGAGACGGTCGGGCTCGGACTCACCCGGACCAACGGCACCTGACCCGCGGACCGGGGACGGCCGTCGGGAACGCCCGAGCCACGCCCGGACCGCCCTCACACGGCTTCTCCAGCGGCCTCCAAGGCTAAAAAGACTGCTGAAGACCCTTTTGGAGGGGCTGTCCGGCTGCGGGCCGGGGCGCCCCTCTCCACTGCAGGTCACACCGCGACTCCCGCACCGTCTCGAAATCCGATAGCCCATGCAGAGCCAGTGAGGCGATCACTGCAGGTGGCAGCAGCGGCTCCACCAGCGCCCACTCGTCGTCGGTCAGGTCCGAGGGATAACACGACGTCGGAGCCACCGCCACACTCTGCACGAACCAGCGCAGGACATTACGCAGTCACACCGACCGAGATCAACTCCTCGAACTCGCACTGGATTCGAGGCCAACGCTTATGTTCGCTGCATCAGTCCCATCCGGTCTTTTGCTGAGGTTCGACACCGGTGTCCCCTGCATAGCGGTAGCCGCGGCCCCTATCGCCAGATCCCACCATCGGGCGCCACCCTGGCAGCGTTCGCCCGGGAGCCGGCCCAGTTCCGCCAGCGGACATTGTCGCCGTCGCGCGTGATGGCGGTGCCGCCGGGATGGACGGTGGAGGTGGCGACCTCGCGGGTCTCGGCCGGGGTAGCGGACGGCTCGTTCGGTCATGGCGCCGGGCAGGTCAGCGCGGCCCCGCAGATCGGGGTGGCGGCCGCGGAGATCGGCCCGGGCGGCGAGTCGCTGGTGATCCTCAAGCACAAGGACGACGTGGAACTGGACTGCTCCGAACTTGATGAGGCGCTGCACGGCGGCGGGGGGTGGTTGCACGCTCTCGCCGGCCGTCCGGCCTTGAGGGACCGGAGTTCCCCCACCGGTGGAGTCATATGGGGAGGGCAGGGCAAGTAACGGAACGTGACCGAGTGGGAGCATGGGTGCGTCGAAGCCGTCGGCCTCGCCGGTGGCGGCTCGGGCGGTCCGGACGCATGACGGTCTTCCGGAGCGACGGCTACGTCCGGCTGCGCGACTACGCGGTGATCGGGGACGGGCGGAGCGCCGCGCTGGTCGCCTCCGACGGGTCGGTGGACTGGCTGGGAACGCCGGATCTGGACTCCCCGTCGGTGTTCGCCGCCATCCTGGACCCCGCCAGGGGCGGCCGCTTCCTGCTGGAGCCGGCGGAGCCCTTCACGGTCGCGCGCCGGTACCTGCCTGACACGAACGTGCTAGAGACCACGTTCACCACTGGGCGCGGCAGTGTGCGGGTCACCGACTCGCTGACTCTGGAGGGCTGCGGGACGCTGGGGCCGATGCGGGAACTGCAGCGGCGCCTCGACGGGGTCGCCGGTACCGTGCCGCTGCGCTGGAGCGTGCAGCCGCGGTTCGGTTACGGCGCCCGCCGTCCACGGGTCAGGTGGCGCGCCGGTGTGCCGGTGGTGGCGTCCGGCGCGGACGCGCTGGCGGTCTGCAGCTGGGACGCGGGTGAGCCGGAGTGCGCCGGCGGGGCGATCAGCGGGCGTCTCGAGCTCGGGCGGGGACGGCGGGCCCTGCTGGCCCTGGCGTTCGCGCACCAGGAACCGCTCGTCCTGCCGACCCGGTCCGAATGCGACGCGCGCATGGAGCACACCGTCGCGGCCTGGCAGGGATGGTCGCGGGAACGCGCGTACGAGGGCAGGTGGCGGGACGCCGTGCTGCGCAGCGCGCTGGCGCTCAAACTGCTGATCTTCGCGCCCTCCGGAGCGATCGCCGCCGCGGCGACGACGTCGCTGCCGGAACATGTCGGAGGCGAACGCAACTGGGACTACCGCTTCTCCTGGGTCCGCGACTCGGTGTTCACCCTCCACGCGCTGCTGCGGCTGGGCTGCTTCGCCGAGGCGCACGCCTACTTCTGGTGGCTCATGCACGCCACCCAGCTCACGCATCCGCGGCTGCGGGTCCTCTACCGGCTGGACGGCGGCGGCCGCGCCCCGGAACGCACCCTGCCCCTGCGCGGGTACCGCGACTCCACGCCGGCGCGGATCGGCAACGCGGCGGGCGCCCAAGTCCAACTGGACACCTACGGTGAGCTGCTGCAGAGCGGCTGGGTCTACGCCGGTGCCGCCGGACGGCTGGACGCCGACCTCGCCCGGCGGCTGGCCGAGCTGGCCGACTTCGTCTGCGACGCCTGGCGGTGGACGGACTCGGGCATCTGGGAGGTCCGCAGCGCTCCGCTGCACTTCACGCATTCGAAGATGATGTGCTGGGTGGCGCTCGACCGCGCCATCGACCTGTCCGAGCGCGGGCTGATCCCGGGCCGCGGTTCGGATCGCTGGCGGCGCGGCCGCGCCCAGATACGCGACTTCGTCGAGACGCGCTGCTTCTCTCCCGACCGCGGCTGCTACACGCGTTCCGCCGAAGGTTCGGAGCTGGACGCCGCCGTCCTGCTCGGCCTCCTCCAGGGCTACGCGCGGCCCGGTGATCCCCGCATGCGCGCCACGGTGGACGCCGTGCAACGGGAGTTGCGGCACGGCCCGTTCGTCGACCGGTACTCCGGCGAGGACGGGCTGGCTGGCACCGAAGGCGCGTTCCTGGCGTGCTCCTTCTGGTTGGCCGAGTGCCTCGCCCGGACCGGGCGCCTCGACCAGGCCGTCGCGTTGATGGACGACCTGGTCGGGCTGGCCAACGATGTCGGCCTGTACGCCGAGGAGATCGACCCGGAAACCGGCGCCTTCCTGGGCAACCTGCCCCAGGGACTGAGCCACCTGGCGTTGATCAATGCCGCGTGCGCCATCGGCTCGGCCGCCGGGGAGGGGGGAGCGTGAACGCCTGGGGGACCGCCGCGGGCGGCTTCGCCGGGACGCTGGTACTGACCACCGCGCTGCGGGCCGCCGGCGAGTTCAAGCTGACCCGGATGGACCTGCCGTTCCTGCTCGGCACCGCCGTGACCGCGAACCGGGCCCGCGCCAAGGCGATCGGGTACCTCATGCACTTCGCCAACGGCGAGGTGTTCGCGTTCGTCTACTACGCCGTCTTCCTCGCCATCGGCCACGCCGGCTGGTGGCTCGGGGCGCTCTTCGGTCTGGTGCACGGCACGTTCGCCGGCACGGCGCTGGTGAACATCCTGCTGCCGCTGGTCCACCCGCGGATGGGCAGCCCGCTGACCAGCGCTCCCAAGGTCGCCCTGCTGGAACCTCCGGGCTTCCTCATGTTCAACTACGGCCCGAGCACGCCCCTGGTCACCGTCCTCGCCCATGTGGGCTTCGGTGCCATCGTCGGAGGCTTCACCTCCCTCGGGCCCCCCGGCTGACCCGACTCTTCGCCCTGCGGGCGGAAATGGCTCCGGGATCGACGCTTCCAGTCCTGTCCGAACTCCTAGCCGGCTCAGCCCAACGCGTCAGAAGGCTCGGCGATCGCGCCCCTGCTAGGCTCCTGTCGGGTTTGCTGCGAACGGCTCGCAACTCGGAGCACGATTGTCCCCGGAAAGGCTGACCCAGTAGAGCTTGACCCGGCCTGTGGTGCTGCTGCTGTTCTCAGCCTTGATCCGCACCTCGCAGACTTCCCCCCCGGGAATCGGCATGATGATGTGCTGCCTGGTGTATCCGCCGCCGGTGCCGGCGGACACCCTTGCCGCGACGGGGGCGAACCCCTTGCAGGTCAGCTGCACTTCGAGGTCTGCTTGCGCCCTCTCCTGCCCCTCGGAGATCGACAACTCACCCACGACGAGACCGTCGCCGGGGCCCTGGCATTCATACTTGGCCTCTTCGCCACCTCCGCCGATCACCTCTTGGCTCTCAAAGGAGATCAGAGTTTTGAGGAGCGCGGGCCGCAGCCCGGCGATGAGCGCGTTGGCCGCGGTGATATCCCCGCCGTGGACTTGGACGACGGTCGAGTCGGAGTAGGGGAGCCAGTCGTTGCCGACCTGGTGTTCGGCGACGATCTCGTAGACCGTCGTGGTGTGCAAGGGGCCGGTGTGGAAAGGCGGTTCGATCCGACCGCCTCCGAGTTTCTTCTCCACACCGTTGACGAAGAACTGGTACCTCACATTGTGGTCGCCGTTGACCGTCCAGTTGAGTTTAGTAGAACGACCGTTCTCCACGATCGGGTCATCGGCGCGGAAGTTCTTCAGCTCGAAGCCGGTGGGAAACTTTCCGATCGAATGAGTGGCGTCTTTGAATCCTGGCCGGCCATCGGGGGCCTCGATGGAGACGACGACGTCGGTGATGCCCTCGATGGCGCTGACGTGGATGTCGTCCAAGTGCAGGCGCAGCGCGTCATTCGGCCCGGCCTCCTTGTTGGCGGGCTTGAAGGTGAACTGGCCGGGTTCCTGGTCGCCGGTGACCTCGGTCCAGCCGGGGGGCAGTTCGAGCTTCGGCCGGCTGACCTTGTCCCAGACGGGGGTGAGGATGCTTGGGGCGTCCTCTCCCCAGTCGTTGCCGGCGACGGCGAACGTGATCGTCAGGGATTCGAACTCGATGCGGGAGAAGCCGTCGTTGGAGATCAGGAGGTCCAAGGACGCCTTCGTCGGCGCGTTGGAGCTCTCGGAGACCGTCATCGGCGCGGGATGGGTGCTGATACTGGAGCGGAACGGGAAGTTGCGCTCTTCGGTCCCGACGCTGGGCGGTGCGATGGTACTGGTCATGCCGGGCTCCTGTGAGTACTCGGTTACGGGCGAGTGGGCGAGTCGTGGCGTCGGGTCATGCCGTTGGCGAGATGCAGCAGCCCGGTGCGCAGGTGCGTGCGGGATTCGGGTGTGATGCGGGCGGTGGTGTCGGTGGCGGTCACGGCGATCGTGGTCCCGTCGGGTCGCCTCCACGTCCATTCGCCGCTCTCCACGACCGGCAGTGGAAGGCTGAATGCCTGCGTGACCGTCTCGGTGCCGTCGCCGCGCTCGACGGTGACGCCCTGGAGGCGCCCCAGGACCGGGCCGACGTGGAAGACGGCGTCCATGCGCGCGAGCGCATGGGAGATGTAGTCGACGTCGGGCCGCAGGTAGCCGGTCGGCAGAATATGGGTGTTCGCCTGGACACCGGCCCATGGATCGGCGAGCAGTGTGACCAGGCGTGAGTCGCCCAGCCCCAGGGCCAGGCCGGCCCCCTTGTGCCGTCCGGCCACATAGCCCTCCGGCGGGTTGCGCGGAGGGGCCACGGCGTAGAGCCTGGTGTAGTCGTCCTGGTCGAAGTAGCCGATGAGACCGTCCTCGAACGAGGAGTTCGAGCCGAGCAGGACCGGCCAGGCGTACTCCTGGTAGTCGGCGGTGGGCGGGTCGGCCGCGAGCCGGCTGGGCAGGATCGGGACGATCGGTTCGGCGTCCCCCTCCAGTTCGAGCCGGGCGCGCATCAGCGCGAGCGGGTGGCCGAGCATCCGCAGCGTGGGATGCGACGCCGACGGGCGGTCCGGGACGATGGCCAGCCGTGCGGCCTCGACCGCGGCGATCAGGTCCTCCAGGGACCTGACCCGGTCGTCCCTGGAGTCGAGACCGTTGAGAAAGCGAGCGATGTGGGGGTGTTCGGCGCTGTCCTGCCCGAGGGTGGGGGCGTCCGCGTGATACCGCTCGAAGACCAGTGCGTCCTGGTCGGGACGCAGCTCCCCCAGTAGGCGGCCGTCGGCCGCCATGCACAGCAGTGCCCCGTCGAAGTAGCTGGGAACGATCCAGGCGCTGATCTGGTCGCCCGCGTCGGCGCTGAACGCGACCTGCGCGTCGTCCAGCCGGGACACGAAGTCGAAGCCGAGCCGGGCGGGCTGCGGGAGCCGCGGCCGGAGCTGGAACAGGTGCGGCGCCCAGGATCGCTGCCGCCCGACGTGGACGAGCGCGTCGGCGTCGCCCGGCTTGCGGGGGTCCTTGGCATCGGGGACGACCGTCGCGGCCCGGGCGGGCGCCGGACGCTGGTCCGGCCGGTCGGCCGTCTGGACGACCTCGTATCCGCGGCCGAAGCGGTCGACCAGGAACAGGCGGTTGAACCGGAACTGGCCGGCGCGGTAGGGCTCGTAGCCGGGGGCGGCGAGCCAGTTCTCGTCCGGAGCGGGGTCCGCCGGTTCCCGGGTGACGGCGGACAGGGCCCTCGGCGCGAAGGTGTGGTGCCCGTCGAGGATGTCGGCGACGGCCGCATCCGGGCGGGGGCGGACCCGGGATTCGCGGCCGGTGAGCTTCTCGGTGAAGCCGTCCAGGGCTTGCGAGATCAGGTCGGTGCCGCCGCCGGCGTCGGCGAGGTGCCTGGCGAGGTCGCCGACCGCGTGGAGGAACTCCTCGCTCTGCCCGGGAGCTTCGGAATCGACGTTCTGGAGGCGTTCGGCGATGTTGTCCACGGCATGCGCCGACAGCAGGATGGAACCCGAGACGCTGCGCGGGACGGCCTTGTCCTCCGCCGCGTCGCCTTCGCCGCGCCACTGGTAGAAGTCGTCTCCGAACTCCCAGTTCTTGCGGGGGTCGGACCTCCCGGCGTCCTGATAGTGGTGGTAGGGGACGGCGAAGTACTCCGCCTCCCACACCAGCAGCAGTGGAGTCCACGGCTGCTTCCACAACGCGGTCGCGCGGCGGACGGCACGGACCCGCCGGTCGGGGGCCGACCAGGCGACGGGTGCTGCCTGGTCGGCGAAGGTGGCGGTGGCCGGGGCCCGGTACCGGTCCAGCGCGGCGAATTCGGTCAGCAGGTTCCCGGGCAGGTCCGCGGGGACATTGGCGGGGATCATGTCCGCCACCGCCGCCCAGCCCGGAGGCAGCAAGGCGGTGACGGCGGCGTTCTCACCGGCCTTGGTCACTGTCTCCCCCGACAACCGGCACGGGATGACCGCGGGGTCGTCGAGCAGCCGGGTCGCCTTGGCGCCCTTGATGAGGACGACCGGCTCGCGAGCGTTGTGGAACACCGGCCGAGGCGTCCGTATCGGCCGCCCCACAGGGGCGCGCTTCCACAGCCCGGTGAGCCGCTTGACCTCGGCGTCGATCGCGGTGTCCAGGTCCTCGGGCGTCACGGCCTTCAGCAGCGCCGGAGCCTGCGCCAGCGCGGTGCGCTCGGCCGTGACCTTGCCGGCGAAGGCGGCCAGGTCCGCCTCGACCTTCCGCTTCAGCTTTTCCAGCCGGCCCTTGACCACCCGCTGTCTGGCCGTTTTGAGAGACGGGATGATCGCGTTGAGCCGCTGGACGTACCACCACAGCTCGGAGAGCCGTTCCTGGCGGCGGGCGAGCCGCCGGGCGGCGGCGTCGTAGGCCCGCTGGGCCTCGTTGGTGTCCGCCAGCCATTCCCGCTCCGGCTCCGGCAGCGGCCGGACCGGCTGCGAGTCCTCGCCCTGAACCGCCGGCGGGGTGGTGATGTCCCAGGTGAAGCCGCCCGCGACCGGCTCGAATCGGGCCTCCCGCGTGCGCTGCTGGACGGCCGCCATGCCGTCCCGGGTGTCGAGCTGGTGCAGCAGTCCGTACTGGAGGGCCTGCAGCCGCCGGAGCCGGCCCGGCTCCTTCCAGAAGCCGGTGTCATGGGCGAGGGCGAGCGCGCTGATCCCGTCCGCCGAGGATTCGGCGACGCCGTAGGTGACGGGACGCTTCTTCGGGTCGTCCTCGGTGACGGGCGCCTCGTCGTTGTCCGGCTCCGGCACGCCGGTCTTCTCCCAACGGACGCCGACCGCGGCGCCGGCGCAGACGGTGCGGACCGGCGTCGCCGGGACGGGGCAATCCCAGCCGAGGCGCTCGAGCCGTTCGGTGATCTTCTCCATGAACTCGGCGGGCGGGCCGGCGGTGACGCCGGCGAGCGGATCGTTTGCGTCAGTGCCGTACCAGCCCATGACCAGGTAGCTGAGATCCAGCGGGTCGCCGGTGAGTCCGGTGAGGGGGTCGTGCATAGAGAAGACGCCCATGTTGTAGGGCTGGTAGGTCGCGAAGGTCGGCAGGCCGGGGCCGATCGCCGTGAGCGGGCCGGACAGGACGCCGGCGGGCTCGGCGGGCTCGGACAGATCCCCGTCCAACGGCCGGACGCGGCCGACGCGCTTGGGAACCGGTGTTGGGTCGGTGGCGGACGCCGGGACGGCATAGGGCGAGTTGTCGGCGGCTTCGGTGTCGCTCAGATGATCACTGTGGACGAGCCATCCGGCGGCGGAACGCTCATCGGTGCCGGTCCTGCCGCCGTAGCGCACCACGAGCCATCGGGTGGGGACCGCCGCGTAGGCCGTCGTCCCGTCGGGCTGCAGGGCGCCGGCGCGCAAGGCGGCCGGCAGCTCCCAGTGCACCAGCACACCCGTGTCGGGACGGCTCACCGGCTGGTTCAGCGGATCCGGTTCCGGGCCGAGGTCGCTCCGTCTGGTGAAGTCGGGGCGCCAGCGGCGCCAGTCCTGGTTGCGGACGGCGTCGTTGACCATCAGCGCCGTGACGCGGACGGGCACGATGACGGCTTCTGTGCTGCTCACAGGGCGCTCCTTGACAGGCACGTCCCGGACGGTCTCCGGGCCGGCGGGCGATGGGAGGCGGGACGTCGGTCGGCTGGGGAAGACGGTGGTCAACCGGGAGAGACGGTCATGGCCGCGGTTTCAGGTGACTGGATCATCTGCAGGGCGAGCTGGGCCGGGCTGAGCCTCGTGGTGCCGTCCGGCTTGAACCTGCCGTCGAGTGCCCTGGCGATGGCCGTCGCCAGGGCCGATTCGCCGTCGTTGAAGTCGATGACGGTGGCTCCCGCACCGTCGGCCGACCGGTAGGGGACCCTGACCCACACCGGGGGCGCCAACGCCTGGCCCGCCTTGAGGTCGTCGACGTCAACCAGGGTGCGCAGGCTGACCCAGTCGCCTTCGACGCCCGCGCCCTTGCGCCTCTGGAAGCCGATGTGCAGGCCCTGCATCGGCTCGTGCAGGACGATCCTGGCGGGCAGGCCGTCGAACAGGCACAGCAGGACGTCGGGGGCGATCCGGTCGCACCGCAGCACCTCCCCGGCCGCCGGAGCGGAGCCGTCGGCCTGCTCGGCGGAGACGCTCACCCGCATCTCCGGGTACGCGGAGACCAGTTGCGAGCGGATCAGAATCCCGGACCGGGGAAGTCCGCAGGTCCGCTGCAGGTAGGTGTCGCGCAGCTTCTCCAGCGCCTCGCAGTCGAGGCGCGAGCGCTTGGCCGCGGCGAAAACGCCGTTCAGCAGGTGGTCCACCCATGCGGAGTCGACCTGGAAGACGCGGACGCTCTCTGCCGGCAGCATCTCCGCGTGCGGCACGAGGTGGTCGAACGGTACCTGCTCCAGGCGGCGCAGCCGGTCCAGCCACTGGACGATCGTCGATTCGTCGGGGTCGGTGCTCCCGGCGGCCCCGGCGTCGCCGCCGTCCGGCTCACCGGCCGCCGCGGGCGCCGGGGCCGGGGCCGTGACCTGCGCGGCGAGGTCGCCCAGGACCGAGTCGTCAGCGGCCAGGAACGCGCTCATCAGCCCGGTCATGGGCGGTGCGGCGGCCGAGCCGAGGTCGCCCTCGCGGAGCACCGCGACCAGGTCGGCTTCGGTTCCCGCGCCGGGTCCGGGCTCGTCGCGGGCCGCGCCGGCACCGGCCGGGCCGCCCGCGCCCGAGGCGTCCGCGGCCAGGACGGCAGCGTGGTACTGCGCCGGCTCACCGTCCACGACCACGCTCCGGAACGCCGCACGCCAGGCGTCGCCGGCCTGCCCGAACAGCGAGACGACCGCCGCCCGCAGGTCCGCACCGTCCCCGTCGGCCCCCTCCGCCGCCGCCGCGGGGATCTGGGGCGCGATGATGCGGCACGCCTCCGCGAGGCGGGCGTGCGCGCGGTCGAGGTAGGCGGCCAGCGCCGCGGCGACGTCCTGGTCGGCCAGGACGAGTCCGCGGCCCAGGGCGTGCGCGGCCGGGTAGCCGAGGTCGTCGACGCCGTACTCGGTGTCGGCGGGGGACGGACCGGTCACCTCGTAGGGCACCAGAGGCCCCCGATACCAGGCGAAATCCCCCGGCTTCCCGCTGTCGTGGGCGACCGGGACGAAGCCGTTGGCAAGCCTGTACCGGGTGTGCTCGGTGTATTCGCCGGTGCGAGTCGTCTCCGGTTGCGGCAGGCGCAGCAGGAGCCGCCGCGAGTTGTCCGTCGCGCCGGTCGGCATCGCCGACGCGAGCAGTTGCTCGCGCAGTCCCGAGAAGCTCGCATGCCCGCCCGGCCCGGACGTGAAGGTCCACGAGTACAGCGACAGGAGCCGGATGTCTCGGGTGAGCGTGCTCGGGTCGGCGAACCGCCCGGTGTGCCCTTCGAGCGAGACCAGGTGCGCGACGTAGGGGCCTCCCGTCCTGGACGGGAGGCGGTTGGCCGTGATGAACGAGTACTCGGCCGCCCGCCTGGTCGCCTCGTCCCCCGTCTCGCCCGGCAGGGTGCCGCGGACGTGGGCCAGGTGCGCGACCTCGGTCGCGCGCGGGGCGACCGCGCGGAAGGTCTCCCCGGTGACGCGGATGGTGCGGACCGGTTGGGCCCTCTCGTCCTCGGTGAGTCGCGGGGAGAACTCCGGCACGGTCACGTCCGCGGCGTCGACCAGCAGTTCCCCCGCCGTGCCCGCGGTGGTCAAGCCGGCCGCCTCCGGGTCGTCGACGATCTCGCCGCGGGTGAACAGCAGGAGCGCCAGCCAGGGGCGCTTCCGGTCCTCCGCCTCGCCAGCCTTCCAGTCCAGCCGGTTCTCCCAGGGCAGTACGCGCCGTTCGAAGGCGATGTGCGGCAGGACGGTGTCCAGCGGGCCGCCGGAGCCGGCCGGCGGGTAGGCGCCGTGGACCTCCTGCTCCCCCAGGTGCAGGCGCAGGCCCGCCACCTCGATCCGCTGGGTGACGGGCACCGGCGGCCGCTCGCCGTCGAGCGGCAGGTCGTCCGGCAGCGTCTGCCCGACGGTGATGGTGTAGGTGCCCCGGCCGATGGAGGGCGCCAGGTTGTCGGCGAACGTCAGAGGACGCGTGGTCATCGCTGGACCTCCAGCAGTCCCAGTCCGGTGAGCACCTTGCCCATCTCCTCGAACGCGGTCTCGCGGGGGACTCCCGGACCGCCCGGCGCAGTGCACTCGGACGTGGCGTGCCGGAGCGGATTGACCTGTCCCGTCCACGGCCGCTCCCGGATCGCCTCGATGGACGTGTCGACCTTGCGGCCGACCAGTTGCGGGGCCGGAATGCGCACTTCGAGACCGGTCGCGTAAACCTCGGTGGGGCGCGTCGCAACGTCCTCGGGGCGCGGCGGCGCGTCCAGTACCTTGCCCCACAGCGCGTTGGGCACGGCCGAGTACTGGGGGACGACGATCCAGTCGTCGGCGCTGGCGTACGCCTCGCCGTCGTCCCGGTATCCGCCGTGCGTGTTCTTCACGACCGACACGTTGTGGACGGAGCGCTTCGACGGCTCCCCCGTGTAGCGCATGGGCCGCACGTCGAGCTGCGTCTTGCGGCGGCGCTTGACGCCGCCGACCTCCGGCTCGTCCTCAAGCGTCTGCCGCGCGGAGTTGTAGCCGACCTCCGTGGCGGGGATCGCGGTGCGGGTCGTGAACGCGAACCCGTCCGTGGAGACGATCCAGCTCCCCGGCACCGCCTTCTTCATCATGACCGGATCGGTGAGCAGGCCGTCCAGCACCGACAGGGTCAACGGCGCCTCGGGCAGCTGCCTGCTCTGGAACTCCTTCCATGCCAGCCGCCGCGAGCGCGGATCCGCGTCGGCGCCGAAGCCGATGCTCACCGAGAACGGGCCCGCCTTCAGGCGCGCGCGCCCGCCGGCGGGCGGCCCCCACACCTGCAACGTGGCCTTGATCTCCACCCGGACCGTCACGCTGAACAACCAGCAGTCCAGGGTGTAGGACGCGCCGACGGTGACGCCGATGTCGGCGCGGAAGTACAGGGGCGCCCACCACACGATGACGTTGAAATGGGCCACCAGCCAGGCGCGCAGGCCCCCGGCGTCGTAGCTGATCTCCAGCCGGCCGCCGACCATGCCCGCCTCGGGAGTGACGGCGACGTACAGTTCGCCCTTGACGGCGACCGCGGAACTCGGCGACCAGCTCAGCCCCACCCGCGGCACCGCCGGATAGTGGTCGGGCTTGCCGAAGGCGGGATGGTAGCCGCCGACCGTGGCCACGAAGTCGCCCTCATGGACGCTGCCGGGGAACCACACGCACAGGGCCGCGCCGCCGGTCAGCTTGCAGTCCTCGTGGAAGATCCAGGAGTTGGCGCCCAGCGCCGCCGTCAGCGAGAACTGCCGCTTCGCGTGCTCGTACAGGGCCCGGAACCCCAGCTCGATGTGGGCGATGCGGGGCGTCTTCTCAGCCTCGGTCGAGCCCGTGGGGAAGTCGGCCGACATCGTCCCGAGCAGTGCCACCAGGAAGTCCCGGTCGCCGAACTGGACGATCAGCAGCCCCGTCAGGTCCACCGTCTCGGCGACCGAGGCGCTCACACCCGCCGCCAGCCACAGGACGCCGGCGGCCGGTGACACCACGGCGTCGGCGCCGCCGGTGACCTTCTCCAGCACCTCGGTGGGGCTGATCGGCTGGTCGGGTTCGGCCCCCGTCAGCTGCCCCAGGTCGCCCAAGGCCCGCACGAACGGGAACTGGGCCACCTCGTCGGCCTCGGGCAGAGTGAGCCGGCTGTTGTAACCGAAGCCCAACGCCAGCCCGGTGAACACGACGGGCGGCGGCCCACCGATCTTTCCCTCCAACGCGCCGAAGACGAACAGCGAGGTGTAGGCGGGGTGCTGCTTCGTCTTCTTGACGCGGGCGTAGGACCCCACGGCCATGAGCCCCCATTTGGCGGCCTTGACCATGATCAGCCCGTCGTAGGCGAACTCGTACTCGGCGTCAGGGGGGCGGGACGCGAGCATCCCCAGCACCTGCAGCGGATCCCGCGCGTACGCCACGCCGAGGCCGCGCAGCACCACCCGGACGACGGGGTCCTCGGTCAGCTCGATCTCCATGCCGAGGCCGGTCGCCTGCAGCTCGAAGCCGGCCGCGACGAACCCCGCGTCCAGGCCCACGACGAGCCTCGCCGCCCGCCCCTCGACCGCGGGCACCAGCCGGACCTTGACCTGCCGCAGATGCAGCGTCCCCAGTGCCCGCTCGACCTTCTGCACCGCCTGCGCGTCATCGCCGGGCTCGTCCCGCTTCCCGTCACCGGTCTGCTTCCCGTCACCGGTTTGCCGCGACTGCTTGGAAGCGGGTTCGCGCACCAGCATCTTGTGGGTCTTGTCCCCGATCGTCACCCACGCGACCAGAGTGCTGCCCGCCGCCAGGTCTCCGGTGTCCGGCAGCGGCGCCGCCGCCTTGCCCAAGGCGCCGTTGAGCGCCTTGATCCGGTCCACCCTCAGGTCCTGGGAGGCGTAAACGGCCTGGAGGCCGATCTGGAGATCGCTGTCGGCGGGGATCTGCCCGCGCAGCAGATCCAGCTCGGAAAGCCGCGTCTTGGAGCCGAACGGCACCATCGCCGAGGCCACGACGGGCCGGCTCTTCTCCTCGCCCTCCTTGGGCAGCACTGCCGCGGCCCACGCCACCGTCCCTTTCTTCGTCCCGGCCGGATAGACGACGATGCGGTGCTTGCCCGCCTCCGGAACGTCGTAGCGCAGGACGATGCCGGTGAACGACGGAAGGAACGTCAGCGACCGCGCCTCAGTGAATCCGAGCGCGTACAGCGCCTCGGCCACCGAGATCGGGG
Source organism: Actinomadura sp. NPDC049382 (assembly GCF_040677125.1). Lineage (NCBI taxonomy): Bacteria > Bacillati > Actinomycetota > Actinomycetes > Streptosporangiales > Thermomonosporaceae > Actinomadura > Actinomadura sp. NPDC049382. The sequence goes on along the minus strand of NZ_JBFARO010000025.1, from coordinate 7,899 downwards.
CGGACGACGCCACGGTGAACTCGAAGCTCTTGGCGGTGGCCTTGGAGTCCATCTCGGCGCTGGCCTTGGAGTCCCCCTTGGAAGTCGCCTTGGAATCCGTCTTGCCAGTGGCTTTGGAATCCGACTTGGCGGTGGCCTTGGAGTCCAGCTCGGCGGTGGCCGTCAGCGTCCTCTCGCTGGAGACCTGGAACTCCGCGGAAACGGACAAGCGGCGCCGCGTCCCGCCGTCCATCATCCGCGTCTCGAGGTCGAGGGTCACCGTCTTCAGGACGTCCGCCAGGAACGCGAACTTCTCCGTCCCGGCCAGCGACAGGCTCACCACGACCCCGGCGACCGGGTCGCCGGCCTTGGGTTCATCGCTCGCGGCGACGAACCGGACGGTCAGCTTCAGTTCCGTGCCGGCGACCGTGCCAGTCAGCGACAGATCCGCCAATTTCTTGGTGCTCACCGATATCTCGACGAGCTTTGTCGTCCTGGCAAGCTCGGTTGCCCACTCCTTGAGGGGGCTCAGATCGATGGCGGCCCGAACCTCCCCCAGGTCACCGGGAAGCCCCGCGGGGATCTCCAGCCCGTCCGGCGTACTGAGCCGCTTCAGCCACGTCTGGAGACTTCCCATGGTCATCGTCGTCGATGACCGGGCCAATGTCTGGGTCACGGAATTCCTATGGTCGTCCGCCTAGATGCTTCGTACAGGGCTGCACGCAGGACACTCCCGCGCGTCACTCGGGATCGAACTCGTGCGGCGCGAGCGTGCAGATCTGTTTCGCGGAACTCGGCGCCGTCCTTCACCTGGGGTACCTGTGGATGTACCGCCTTCGATGCACGCGGCCCCCGTTGGTTCCCGCAGGTTCGGCGCCGTTCTTCGCGCCGTCCGCCGTACAGGCCCACGGCATACGTAGAACCCTCGCGCAGCTCCGCCACCGGCATAGACCCGCAACCCTCCGCATCGTCACGTCTCAGCCAGCGATCGCCATGCCCGGCCACCACGCTTCGCATGCGACCGGTAACTCTAAGCATTCCAGAAGGTGGTCATAGCTTTTCCGCGCGAGGCACCACCCCTCACCAGGGAAAACGCAGCAGGCTGCGGCTTCCCCGGCCGCAGGGGCGCTCGGGGCCGGCGTTGATGTGCTCACTGGTCGCGGATGCCGAGATCGCTGCACCCCCGCCGAGCGGCGGCCCTTCTTCTCGAACCGGGTGTCGTCGATCGCGAGCACCCCGCCGGCGTCACCGAGCCGCTCGGCGACCTGGGCCCGCAGCGCGTCACGCACCGCATCGACGTCCCATTTCGCGTGCCGTCCAAAGAACGGCGCCACCAGCGCGAACAGCTCACCGAACGCGCCCGCCCACGCGGCCGGATCGATCGCTTCCGCAGTGGGCGGCACGAGTTCAGACCCGTCGCGGGTGAACACCATCGCGCGCAGGCTCAACCGCCCGTCCCGCTCCAGCCGTGCTGTGACGAGGTGATGCCGGGCCCTTTATGTTGGGTGGTAGGGCCTGACGGACAGCCTGGAGCCGAGGAGATGGGGCCGGTGAGCGGGACGATGCACCAGGTCTGGATCGAGGCTGGCGGGGGCCATGACCTGGTCCGCGCCGATGCGATCGTGATGCTCCGGCTGGACGGGACCGGAAGGCTGACCGCGCAACTGCGCGACGACGCCAAGGTCAGTGTGACCCTGCTGGAAGGCTCATCCGGCGCCCGCCCGCCCGACGACTTCCACCGCCGGCTGATCCAGACCGTCGCCGAGCTCGCCGACTCCAGCGGCGCACAACTCGTGCGCGCACGACACGAGGGAGGCGTCTGGAGCTGGACCAGCGACCCCCTCTAGGGACATGTCGCGTGTAGCCTGCCGCGGGGTTCGCACACCCGTCCCTCCGCCGTCGAGCCGTGGCTGCGCCACGTGACCTCGTCACCGACGTCGGGATCGTCGTCGCGCTTCCTGTTCATCGGCTGGCGGTACCCGCCATCTTGCCGGGCAGTCCCGATCGCGGCGATGCGGCGCCCCAGGCCACGTCAAAATCCGGTCACCGTGCGCTTGTGCGCGCCGGAGCCCGGGTAGGCACCGTCCGACCGACGGGCGAGGCTATGGCCATTCCGGAACGGCGCAGGCCACAGACCGTGGGATCTGTGCCTGGTGATGGGGGCCGGCGGTTGTATCGGGGACACCGGTCACTGGGTGCGATGCATGGCCCGTTCGGCGCGGCGGCTACGCGATCAGCCCTGGGCCGGACGGGTGGGGATCGTCGAGGTCGACGGAACCTACGGACGGCAATGGAGGAGACTGTGCGCCGCGAACCGTTCTCGAGCGCCGCTCGGCCAGAGCGCGGCGGCTCGCCGCGGTCGCGTTGATGGCGGTGACCGGCCCGGTCGTCGTGGTGGGCGCGGGACTGTCCGGCCTGTCCGCGGCGATCCATCTGGCGGCCCGGGGACGTGAGGTGGTGGTGGTCGAGGCCCGGGACGCGCCCGGCGGCTGCTGCGGCTCGGCGAGCCTCGGGCCCTACCGGTTCGACACCGGCCCTTCTGTGCTGACCATGCCGGACGTCCTCGCCGACACGCTCGGCGCCGCCGGTGAGGACATCGAGGACTCGCTGCCGCTCCGCCGTCTGGACCCGTTCTACCGGATGACCTTCCACGACGGCTCGCACCTGGACGTAGTGGCCGGTGAGCAGGAGATGGCCGACAACGTACGGGCCCTGTGCGGACCGCAGGAGGCCGCTCGATACGTGCGGTTCCGGCGGCGGCTCGGCGCGATGTTCGACGCGGAGTGGTCGTCGTTCATCGACGCGGACATGACCCGGCTGCGCGCCATGGCCCGTCCCGCCGCGCTGCTGAAGCTGGCGGCGGCGGGGGGATTCCGCCGCATGGACAGGTTCGTGTCCGCGCAGTTGACCGACGAGCGGCTCGTCAGGGCGCACACCTTCCAGGCGCTGTACGTCGGGTTGGCCCCGGACAAGGCACTGGCCATCTACTCCGCCGTTTCCCATATGGACACCGTCGGCGGCGTCTACTTCCCGGTCGAAGGCGGTATGCGCGCCATCCCGGAAGCCCTGGCCTGTGCGGCAGGGAAGGCCGGCGCCCAGCTCAGGTTCGGTGTACGCGCGGAGCGCGTCGAGACCGGTCCGTCCGGGGTGTCGGCGGTCCGCCTCGACACCGGGGAGCACATCACCACCGGCCACGCCGTGATCGCCTGCGATCTGGTGCGCGCCCATACCGGCCTGCTCCCGGAGGCGGCGGGCGACTGGCGGCTGCGGCGGCCGCGCTACTCACCGTCCTGCCTGGTCATGCACTTCGGTCTCGACCACCGGCCGCCGGGTCGGGCCCACCACACGCTGCATTTCGGCCGGGAGTGGGAGGCGACGTTCGCCGCGCTGGCGTCCGGACGTCCGCAGGCCGACCCGAGCCTGCTGGTCACCTGCCCCAGCGGCGACGCCTCCGCAGCACCTGACGGGCATGCGACGCTGAGCGTGCTGGAGCCCGCTCCCAACCTGGCCTCCGGAGCGGATTGGGAGCATCTCACGCCGAGGCTGGAGCGGCGGATGCTGAGCCGCCTCGCCGATCTGGGCTACGGTGACCTGTCCGCGGCACCGAGGGTCACCTTCGATCCACCGGCCTGGGCACGCCTCGGCCACTCGGCCGGCACTCCCTTCGCCCTGGACCACCGCTTCCGGCAGACGGCGTGGCTCCGGCCCTCGGGCCGTAGCCGCCGCGTTCCCGGCCTGCATTTCGCCGGGATGTACACCGCTCCAGGGGTGGGCATCCCACCTGCCCTGATCTCCGGAAGGCTGGCCGCCGCGCGGATACTGGAGGGCTGCCGGTGACGGAGCCGCGCCCGGGACGTCCCGCACGGGAGAGCAGCCGGACGACGGACTCAACAGCGGCCCCGGTCGCGCAGCGGGTCGCGTCCGTCCCAGGTGCCCTGGCTGCCGTAGGGCGCGAAGCGTGCGAACAGTTCTTCGCCGTACCAGTCCTCGTCGCGGACTCGCGCGATGACGTGACGGTGCGCGCCTTCCCTGTAGGCGAAGCGGGCGATGGCCGCCTCGTCCTCCCACAGCGAGAACGTCGCCTGACGCGCCAGCGGCCACTCCCCCACCCCGATCGAGGCGAAGCAGCCGTCCGCGCGCCGCAGCGCCCGGTCCACATCGGCGATCGACCGGTAGAACGCCACCAGCCGGGCCGGACGGATCGAGGCCCTGGTCAGGACGGCGACCGGACCGGGCCCGCGCGGGGCGGCGCCCCGCGGTCGGACCGCCGGCCCCCCGAACGGGTCGCGGCCGCCCCAGCGGCCGCGCGAGGCCACGGGCGCCAAGCGCACGTGCCACGACTCCTCGGCCTCCGCGCGCCAGCGCGCGGCGATCGCCGAGCGCTCCAGGAATCCGTCCAGTGCCGGCGCGCCGTCCCAGACGGCGAACAGGGCCCAGCGGCGCAGATCGGCCCCCAGACTCATGGACCGGCCTCGGCCGGTGCCCAGCAACCGCCAGAACCGCAGGCCGCGCGCGGCGCGCAGTTCCGGCCGGTCGAACGCGATGTGCCTCATGGCGTCCACACCCGCGTACCTGATGAGGTGAAACGAGGCGATGACACCGCTTCCCGAGGCGTCCCCGCACGGGACGCCCCCCACTCTGAGATCTCTGCTCGTGCCCGTCATCGGCGGCTACCTGCTCGGCTCGGTGCCGGTCGCGGTCCTCGTCGGGCGCGCGCACGGGTTCGACCCGCGCTCGGTCGGCGACCGCAACCCCGGCTTCTGGAACGTCATGCAACGTGTGGGCGGGCGGTCGGCCGCGCCCGTGTTCGCCGGCGACCTGCTGAAGGGCACGGCGGCCGGCCTGCTGGGGCGCGCGGCCGGCGGAGGCCGGGCAGGCCGCCTCGGGACGGTCACCGGGCCCGGGGTCCTGCCGGTGTACGCGGCGGTGGGCGCCGCGATGGCGGGCCACGCCTGGCCGCTGTTCGCCGGGCGGAAGGGCGGGCGCTGCGTCCTGACCTTCGCCGGCGGTTTCGCGGTCATCTGCCCGCCCGCCTTCGGGCTCGGTCTCGGGCTGCTCGCCGCCACGGGCGTCGGCGGGCGCTCGTTCGCCCTCGGCGCCCGCGTCGCGGTGTTCTCGCTCCCCGCGCTGCAGCTGCTGTTCGCTCCGGCGAAGCAGGTGGCCGGCACCGGGGCGCTGATGTCCCTCATCGGACTGCGCTTCGGCCAGGCCGCGCTCGCAGGCCGCGCGGCCCGGCGGGGCCCGGGTCGCCGGGGCGAGCGGCGAGCCCGGCGGGACTGACCGCGTCGCGGCCATAGGTCCGCCCGCGCCAGGCGCGCCGGGGGCGCACCGCGGACAGCGCCAGCCGCAGCGCGGCGACCGGGTCCAGCAGCGGTGAGAGCGCCAGGCCGATACCCGGTTCCCGGTAGCTGCCGCGAAGGGCGGCGGTCAGCAGGAGCCGCTGCCCGAGCAGAGCCAGGTCGAGCCGTGTCGGGCGTCCCCCGGCCAGCCGCAGGACCGGCAGCGCCGCCGTCAGCCACACCACCGCCAGGTCACCGGCGAGGCGGACGGGTGCGGTGACGTCCCGCAACGCGATCGAGCGTCCCCACTCGCGCCACACGCCGGGGGCGGAGCCGTGCATGTCGACCTCCAGGAGCGCACCCGCGTCGACGAACGCGACGCTCCAGCCGTCCCGTGCGAGCGACCGGCCCAGCGCGGCATCGTCGGTGAGGTGGCGGCGGACGCGGGCGAACGCGTCCGCCCTCACCATCGGCGCCTTGCGGAAGGCCATGCACTGGCCGTTGACCAGGAGGCGGTGCGGCGACCTCGCCTCCGGGCCGAGTGGACCGAACCGGTACACCAGCGTGCTCAGCAACGCGGCGTGCAGCGCCTGCTCGACGGCGCCGCCGGTGATGAACCGGGGACCGGCACTGACCAGATCCCAGGTGTCCAGCAGCTCGGCGAGCTTCGCGCACAACCCGGCCTTGGGACGGGTGTCGGCGTCCAGCAGCACCACCACGGGCCCCGCCGCCGCGTGCACACCCTGGTGCAGCGCCCACTGCTTGCCCACCCACCCGGCCGGCGGCGGAGGGGCCTGGACGACGGTCGCGCCCGCCCTGGCGGCCTGCCGAGCGGTGCCATCAGTGGACCCGTCGTCCACCACGATGACTTCCCGAACCGCCGGATCCGCCAGCAGCGGCGCGAGGCACCCCCCGATCCGCTCCTCCTCGTTCCGGGCGGGGATCACCACCGAGATCGGTTCCGCCGGGACGCTGCCGGAGGGGGTCAGCGGCGGCGGGCGGTGCCGACCCCGCGCCAGCCGGGCCGCCACCACCAGCGCCGCCACCGACTGGACGGCGGTCAGCGCCCTCACCGCCGGACTCCCGCACGACCGGCCCCCGCCGCACCGGGGGCGGCGAAGTCACGCTCCAGCAGGGACGCGACGATGCGGCCTCCCATCGCGACCATCGGCAGCCCGCCGCCCGGGTGCGTCGACCCGCCCACCAGGTACAGGCCGCGCCGGGGCCCGCGGTTGCCGGGCCTGCGCAGCGGCGCGGTCCGGCCCCCGTACGCGGTGCCGTAGATCGCACCGCCCGGCGCGCCGTACCGGTCGCGCAGATCCGCGGGGGTGAAGAACTCCACGAACCGCAGCCGCCCCGCCAGGTCGTGCCCGCGCCGCGCCAGCCGCTCCAGCACCAGCTCCCCGTAGGACTCCGGCGCCATCGGCCATCGCCCGGGATCTCCGGCCGGAACGTTGACCAGCATCACCTGGTTCTCCGCCCCGGGCGGTGCCTGGGCCGGGTCGTCCACCGCCGAGCAGCCGATGTAGACGGTCGGGTCCCGCGGCGGCTGGCGGCGGCGGAAGATGTCGTCGAACTCGCGGCGGTAGTCGGCCGAGAACAGCACCGAATGGTGCGGCAGCCCGTCGGTCCGTCCCTCGACGGCCGCGAGGATCAGAAGCGCCGACGAGGACGGCCCCAGCCGGGCCATTCGGCGCACCCTCCGCCGGTCGGGGAGCAGCCGGCCGTACAGCGCGGCGGCGTCGGCGTTGACCACGACCGCGTCCGCCTCCTCCCGCTCACCGGACGCCAGGATCACCCCCTTGACCGACTCGCCGTCCGCCAGGATCCGGGTGACCTCACTGCTGGTGCGGACGTCCGCCCCCGCCTCCGCCAGCAGCTCCGCCAGATCGCCGGCGAGCCGGGCGAGGCCGCCCGGCACGTACCATCCGCCGTCCCCGTGCTCGATCGCCGGGACGCAGCCCAGCGCGGCCGGGGCCCGGTACGGGCTCGACCCGGCGTAGGTGGCGTAGCGCCCGACGTACTGCTGCAGCCTCCGGTCGGTGAAGAAGCGCCGCGCCAGGCCGTGCAGCGTTCGCCCAGGGGCGACCGCCAGCAGGTCTCCGAGCCTGGCCCCTTCCGGAGGACGTCCCACCGGGCCGGCGAAGAACGTGCGCTCGGACGCCGCGAGGCAGCCCTTGGCCCAGCCGTGGAAGGCTCGCCAGGCGGCGCCCTGGCCAGTGGCGAGCCGGTCCACCTCGTCGGCCATCCGGGCGGGGTCGCGGAAGGCGCGCAGGCAAGCGCCATCGGCGAAGCGGTACCGGCAGAGTTCGTCCAGCCGGACGAACTCGCGGTCGACGCCCAGTTCCCTGAACAGGCCCGGCAGGGTGAGCAGCGACGGGCCGAGCGAGAACGTGAAGCCGTCCCGTCGGCGCTCGGCGAGCTTGCCGCCCAGCCGCCCCAGCTTCTCGTGCAGCCGGACCTGATGGCCGCCGCGCGCCAGCAGCAGGGCGGCGACCATCCCGCCGACCCCGCCGCCGACCACGATCACCTCCGCCATCCGCGCCTCCAGGCCGCCCTTCCCGCACACCAGCAGCAGCGTCCCGGCGTCCTCCGGGGCCTCGGCGACGAGGCCGAGCAGCTCGTCCGGGTCGTTGGCGTA